>JAHFOU010000056.1 GCA_023261525.1 Planctomycetota bacterium
CGAGTACGTTCCGGAGGGGCGGGAGGTTGTTGCTGAGGCCCGGGATCCGGGCACTCGCCGCGTCCAGCATGGACCGCACATCGCGGAGGACCGGATCGTCCACGGACACTGTGGCCGCGAATTCACCCGGCACGAAACTCGCCCCGAGCGTGTTCGCCCAGACCGGGAAGCGGTTCTGGGGGTCGTGCAGCATGTCCAAGAAGTTGGCCAGGCCCGACAGGTAGGTCTTGTTGACCAGGTTGTTCACGAGGGACACGGCCGTGCCGTAGGCGAGGTCCTCGACGGCCCCCTGGTCCTCGGGCGCGGCGTACTTCACGAAGTTGACCAGGTCCGCGGCCGTGCCCAGGATGGAGGCGAAGGGGTCGATGCGGCCGTAGGACACGTACTTGTTCCCTACGCGCACCGAGTAGGGTTGCCAGCCGGATTCCTCCAGGATCTGCCGCTGCTCCTTGTCGGTCGGGCCCCGCCCCGTGATGACCGGCAGGCCGTCCGGGTCGCTCTCCCCAGCCTTGGTCAGGATGTAGGCGGTCGTGCCCAGGCCCAGCGACATCCGACCGATGGCGTCCGCCTTCCTCCGGGAATCGTGGGAGAGCATGTCCCGGACGAGGGAATTCCGGGAGTGCTCCAAGCTGGCCGCGACCGCCGGGAAGCGCTTGGCGGCCAGGAGCTGGACCACGCCCGACACCGCGCCGACATTCCTCTGGGCCGCGAAGTTGATGATGTTCACGGGAGTCCGCACGAAGGGCATGATCAGGCGGAGGTACCAGTGGTTGAGGACGGCCTCCTGGACGCGGTAGGCGACCGTACCAGGGGCCAACGGGGTCGTGAACGTGACCTCCTGTGCGCGCTGTAGGGCCAGCTGCCCAAGCGCGGACAGGCGCGCGTGCTCGGGCTGGGAGAGTTGTTTCGTGACGAAGGCCCGGGCCGCCTCATCGATCTGGACCTTACTCCGGAGGCCACCGCGGACAGCCTCTTCCACCCCTTGGTGGTACAGCTGGGCGGTCCCGTAAGCCTGGCCCTTGAAGATGAGCCGGTCCATCTGCTCGTGCACGAAGGCGCTGGCTCCGGCCGGGCCGATCGCCGGGTTCATCAGGGCTTCCTTCGTGAGCTCGGAGCGGGCGAGGGCTCGGTAGTTCAGGTTCTGGAAGAACTGGTCCGTCGCCGTCAAGACGGTACTGGGCATCCGGACCAGGCGACCGAGCCAGGTCAGCGCCTGACCGTGGACGGTGTCCGGCCCCACGCCCAGGGCTTCCGGGCTGATCGCCCGGCGGCTGATATCGTGCACGTCCGAAAACACTGCCTTGGGATCGAGCAAGTGACCATCGCCGCGCAGCGCGGCGGCCGTGGCCCTCCAGGCATCCCCGGCCGATCCGATGAGGTTGGTGATCTCCCGGACGCCGTCCGCGATTACTCCGGTCCTCCCGGTGAGGGCACCGCCCGCGATGAGCTCGAGCGGTCGGTACACAGTAGTCAGGGCATTCGAGAAGCCGTTCACGACGACCGTGGTGGGGCGACCGAGGAGACTGTTGTACCAGTACTCGTTCAGGACGCCGAAGGCTCGCCGGCCGTAGACGCCCCGGGCGAAGTCGGCGACCTTGGCCGTGCGCGCGGCCGCGTCGGTCTCACTCTTGTAAAGGGTGCGGTACTTGGCGATGAGGTCCAGGGCCCTCGCTCGACCACCGCGCTCGTGCAGCGCGGCCTCCACGGCTTCTTTGTCGAACAGGTCCGCGATGAACGGAACCGGAAGGCGGTTGGAGCCGAGCCCCCGAGCCGTTTCCCCGAGGAGGGTCTTCACCCCCAACTCGAGCTCGGCCTGGGTCTGGAAGGATTGGACGGCCAGGAGGATGTCCTTGTCGGTGCCCGCCACGCCGAAGGCTTTGTCGGCCAGGCGGAACGCATAGTCCGCGTGGGCTTGCAGGGCGATCTTGTAGGCCGGCAGCCGGTGCATGAGGCCGGGCAGGTCGCTCACATCCTTCTGCAAGAAAACCAGCACCCGGTGCAGATTGCCGTCGCCTAGAATGTCGGCGAACGAGGTCAGGACATCATTCTCTTGCTGGTTCAGGGTGCGGCGGGAGGCATCCCCCAGGCCCTTCAGGGGCTCGACCAGTTGCTCCATCGCCCGCAGGAGCTGGAGGGAGCCCTCCGGCCCCTGGTACCGGGAGAGGTTGAGGTCCGTCGACTGGATGCCCAGGGCGAGGCGATCGATCTCCGAGAGTTTGCTCGGGACCACATTCAGGCCCAGGCGGGGTTCGGCCGCTCGGCTCCGGGCCAGATCCATGAGCTGCCGGGCCTGGGCCTCGGGCACGTCCATGGTGTGCAGGATGTCGATTGGGTCGGCCTGGACGGGTGGGATGGGCGGGGTCTCCTGAACCAGCTTCACGGCGTCAGCGGCTTCTGGTCGGGCCGGATCACCAATCTGACCCTCGAGTGGGGCCGGTGCTGGTTCACCACCCGCGGCCTTGTTGACGGCCGCCTCCAGTTCCCGCGGGGGCACCGCCCGGTCCACGGCCCTCTCGATCTCTTCCGGGGTCTTCCCGGCCGCCCGGGCCAACCGGGTCGCGCGCAGGGCCTTGAAGGAGGTCAGGGCCAGGTCGGTGACTAGACCGAGGCCTAGGCCCTCCAGGGAGTTCTTGAAGCGCCCCTCGAGCTCGGAGTCGTCCTTGGACGCGGCCAGGAACTCGTTGACCGGGTTCTGGAGCGACGGGAAGGCCTGGATGAGGTTGGAGAGTCGCTCCTCGTGCCCGTCGAAAACGGTGAAGTCGGCGATGGCGCCCTTGATGGCGGCCTTGGCGATGGGGGCCAGTTTGCCCAGCTTGCCCACGAAGCCGAGGGGCACGAAGCCCGCCCCCACGAACCCGGCACCGAAGTTGAAGACCCCCTCGACCAGGCCACCCGCGAATGTCCGGCTCTTGCCGAAGAGGCGCTCTTGGTAGTCGGGGAGGGCGTCGAGGGCCAGCGTGTCCGCGAGGCCGTAGATGTCTTGGGCGGCCCCCTCCACACCGCGCAGGGGGGCGGCCAGGATGTCCCCGGCCTGTTGCACGAGGGAGAGCTCCTCGGGCTCTTCCGCGGGCCGGGAGCCCGTGAGCACGGCCGGCCGAGTCCCGCGGAGACCTCTCAGGCGCTCCTGGCTCTTGCGCTGGATCTCCTCGAAGCTCAGGGGGGGCATTACGGATTGATGCGGAGGATGGAAGCGTGGGCGTTTATCTCGAACTCCTCAACTTCCTGGGGATTCGTGGGATCGATGCCGATGCGGGACAGGAATTCGGGGTAGGCGGGATCCTGTCGGAAGGCCTTGAACACGGCCTCTGTGCGGAAGAAGGGGGTCGTGAGGGGGCGGTACTGATAGTCGGTCAGGTCCACGGTCACGGGATCGAGTCGGCGCCGCAGGGTGTCCGCATCCTCGCGTCTCTCCTCGGGATGCAGCCAGAGACCGCTCCGGAGACCGGTCTCGATGGCGTCGATCTCTTTCCGGAGCTGGACCCGCTCCTCCTCGTCGGGCTCGTACATGGCCCGATCCCGGAGCACGGACACGGGCTCCACGCCCAGGATAGGAATGATCGACTGGACTAGGCCCGATCGAAGTGCTTCTGGCGCGGCCGCGAGGGAGCGGAAGGCTATGGCTTCTACATCGCCCCGGGTCGTCTGGCGCCCGAAGATCGGATCCAGCCCGGACACCCAGGCCGCGGCCGAGCGATAGAACTCCTCGGGCAGGGCCGGGTCGCGGAGGGCCTGGATGAGCGGGTGCACCGCCGAGAAGTTCTCTCGCTGGCCCGGGTTGGCGAGGACGCTGGCCCAGGCCAAGGCGTCTTTCCGGTCGTTGTCTAGCAGGGCCCCGGCCTGCTGCGCGGCCTCGGCCGAGACGCCGGCCTTTACGGCCTTCTCCGTCACCTTCCGGGCCGACTCGGGGAAGAGTCGATCCGTGATCTCGTTCTGGATGCGCCGTAGTTCGACGCGGGCCCGTCCCTCGAAGGCACGGGGATCGGTCTGGGGATCGGACAGGATCCCGTCCACGGCCGCGGCGTAATGATCCCGGAGCTCTTGCCGGGCCGTCGAGAGAATGGTCAGCTGGGTCTGGTCGGGCTGGCCCCCCGTGAAGACCTGGAACCGGTTCTCGAGGTCCGCGAGGGCGCCCTGGTAGGCCTCCGACTGGAAGAACCGTTCCCTCCCCGCCGCGGCCTTCACGTTGTCTTCCCGCTGGAGCTGGGCCTCTAGCTGGGTCAGGGACCCTTCCGCCTCCCCCTGCCGAATCAGGTCCTCGGCGTCCTGGAAGCGGGAGAACTTGGTGCGGATCTGTTGGAGGAGCCCGTCCCGCTTTCCGCGTGTGTCGGTCTCGAGTTGGCCGATGACGGTCCGGTCGGCCGCCCACCGCTCCTCGAGCCAGGCCCGATGTAGCTCCTCCCGATTGGTCTGGCCCTCGGTCGTTCCCACGAAGGTCAGGAAATCCCGCTGGGCCCGGACTCTGAGATCCTGCACTTGGTCGTCGATCCTCTGCTGGACCTCGTCCGTGTAGCCGGTTGGCTTCAGCTCCCCATAGCGCCCAATGACGCCATTGAAGATGGCGCTTTGTTCGACGAAGCGGCTCGAGCCCCGGCGCTGGGCCAGAGTGTCCTTGAGGGTGAGGTAGTCTTCTCCGGTGAGGCTCCCGGTCCCGAGGCTGGCCTGGGCCAGGGCCTCGGCGTCGTCCAGCTTGCCATCGGCCAGGAGCACGTGGAACTGCTGGATCGAGTTCTGGTCGGACTGGCGGGCCCGGTCCGTCTGCTGCACGAAGGTTTCGAGGGCGTCCACCACGAAGGCCCCGTACCCGTCGAAGCGGTCGTTCTCTTGGTCGTCCCGCAGGTACTGGTCCCCGAGTTGTCGGGCCAGGGTGGCGAGAGGAACCCCATCCCGCTTGGCGCGTACGAGGAGGGGCATGTAGTCCTTCTCAGCCTCGGAGATGGCCAGCGCGCGCCGGGCAGCCTCGGTCTGGACCTGTTGGCGGGCGTGGACCTCGGAGTCGTTTTGGTACTGCTTCTTGAGTTGCTCCAGGCTGACCCCCACATCCCCCCGGTCGTCGCCGAGGCGCACCCCGCCCACGACGAGTTCCTGGGCCGCGTACACGGCCCGCACGGCCGAGTCGGGGTCGACGGTGGCCAGGCGCTGGAAGGTGAGCTTGAGGGCCTGGAAGGCCACCTCCCGGGGGTTGAGGACGCTGTGGCCGCGGACCTCCGTGGTCAGGAAGTCCGTGATGGGCTGGAGGGCTTTGGAGTCGATGACGTCATTCGCCAGGAGGGCCTGGTCGAACATGCCCCCGATCTCTCGCACCAGGTTGTTCGAGTGGGCCAGTTCCAGGGCCTTGGACCGTCGCTCGGCGGCCGTGGCCCGGAACTCGTCATCGACCTGCTCCTTGACGCGCAGGGCCTCCTGGCCCCCGTAGAAACTCTGGACCGCCGGGCTGTTGACAATCTTCTCCCACTCCTCGGACAGGATGGACTCGGGCGCCGTGGGCAGGAGTGGCTGCCCGTTCGCGTCGTTGACGGCCGCGACCTCGTTCACGCGACCCAGGACATTGTTCCGGTATATCTGGGCCATCAGGCGACCGGCCCCGCGCGCGTACCCGATCTGCCAATTCGGGTTGACGGAGGGGGGGATTATCCCCTGGCGTTGGAGGAACTCGAAGTCCCGGATGGCCTTGGCCTTCCGTTCCTTCGCGTCCTCGATCTGGGCCGCGCCCGATTCGAGATGCTCCACGAGTTGGGGGCGCTCGAGGGCGAACCGCTCCCCCGCCAACTGGGATTTCCGCGCCTTGTTAGCGGCCCGTTGCTCGAGGAAGCCGGCTACCGTTTGGCTGAGGCCCGCGAAATTCAGGACCGGGATGGGGGCTTCGCTCTGCACGTCCGGGCGCGCGAAGAGGTCCACGGGCACGGCCCGGGGCTGGAGGCGGAGGGCCTCTTGCAGGCGGGCGGTTTGCTGTCGACGGCGAGGCATGCGCTATTCGTCACTCGACTTGGGGGGCGGAGAACTGGTCGGCCCGCCGCCGCCGTACGCACCGGATCCCCCGCCTGACGGCAGGAAGGTGCCGGCGATCCCGAGTTTCGTGTTGTATGGGCCGTAGACGGTCCGGGGTCGCGCCGCCGCAACTCGGTCGTTGCGCCGGGCCGCCGCCTCCCGAGCTTCCTGCTCGAGTTGGCGCTCGGTGGCGGCCAGGTTGTCCGCGCTCACACCGATGTTGACCAGCTCGGCCCGCTCGAAGTCGGCGAGCAATAGGGCCACGGTCTGACCGCCCGTGCCGCTCTCGAGGGCCTGGAGTTTGGCCGCCCCCGCCGCTTCGCGCGATTGGGTCACGATCTGACGGATTTCCTGGGCCCCGGCCGCCCGCTCCTCGAAGGTGCGAGCCCGGAGGGACGAGAACTCCTCGAGCGCGGCCTTGGTGGCGGCCTCCACGGTCTGTCCGAAGACCTTGTTGTTGTAGTCGTTCTCGCGCTCGGCCTCGGCCTGTGCCAGGAAGGACTGGCCTCGCTGGCCGACCTGGCCGGTGATGGCGCCCGCGTAGGTCATACTAGCTCAGGTACTCGAAGCGGCGGAAGGGGAGGTTGAAAGGGCCCAAGGATCGGGTCTCGACGAAGTCGCACCCGAGCCATTCGAGCCAGCGCGCGTGATTCTCGTTCCGGGCGTCGACCCAATTCGTCAGACGCCGGTACTGTAGGGCCAGGCGATCGAACCAGGTGATGGATTCCCGGGCCATCCAGAAACGATGCTCTCGGAGGCGGTCGCTCGCCATCATCCAGGGCCCGGCAGTGTCGGAGTCCACGGGCGCGGCCCCGAAGACGGCAATGGGCTCGTCCCCGATCACCGCGGCCCACAGGTCGGGCGTGAGCTTGGCACAGGCCAGGAGGCCGGCCATGGGGTCGAGGCCGGAAGCGGCCAGGATCTCGTCCCGGTCTTCCTGGCGGAGGTTGTGGCCCAGGCCGGTGAGGTGGGCCGGGCTGGCGCTCACGACGCAGGGGGTCATACGGTGGTCGCTCGAGCCCGGTAGAGGATCTCGAACCGGGCGGACTGGACGAAGCTGGGGAAGGGGGTGGCGTTCTTTAGGACGATGCTGACCTCCGTCGAGCGCCCGATGATGGAGAAGTCCGTGTCCCCGGTGTACAGACTGAGGACGCCCTCCAGGAGTAGGCCCGTGCCGAGGCCGGCCGCGCTGAATTCTTCGGCGGACGCGGTGCGCAGGTCGGGCGTCACCTCCGCGCGCAGGAAGGCCGTGTCGGACACGTACACGTAGAGGCGGTTCACGTCGAGGGGCCGGCTCATGCGGGGCACGGGCCCACCCCGAGCGTTCTGGTCCTGGACGACCGGCTCCGAGAGCGTGGCCGCCATCGTGAAGGACTCGCCCACGAAGAGGGCGGCCGTCGAGAAGTCCCCGCTCACGGTGACCGTGTTCGTACCCTGGGCCGTGATGGGGACGATGAGGCCGGACACGGCGTCCACGACCTGCACGGTTGCCCCGGGGGCGATGTTGTAGGGCAGGGTGATGGTGGTCTTGTTGGCGCCCCCGTCGAAGACCCGGGTGACCTGGGTCTCGCTCACGCGCCGATCGAGGTGCGTGATGGGGCGCCCTCCCTCTGTCGTCTCCGTGTCCGTGAGGACGGTCTCGAGGAACCAGCCTTCGGCCCGCTCCACGATCAGGCGGAGCTCGGCCTCCAGGAAGCCCATGCCCCGGATGAGGGTGTCGGTGTGGAAGATCCAGCGGTGTAGGGCGGACTGGAGGCGATTCTCTTGGGCGTCCGAGAAGGCCTGGTGGACGTAGAGGATCTCTTCGTCCGCGGCCCGGCACGCCAGGAAGCCGGTCAGGCTCGAGTAGGCGAGCTGGATGCCCTTCCCGACGATGTAGCGCGGGGCCTGGGCCGTTAGCTCGTCCGTGCGGAAGGAGAGGTCGTCCTGGAGGAGGGAGAGTTCGAGGAGGCCCGAGAAGCGGTCGTCCGAACGAGCGAAGATGACGCCCCGGCCCGCGTCCACGGGACGCACCTGGGTCAGGCTCTCGAAGGCCCGAATGGGGGCGAGCTGGGCCGTGGCCGGAGTCAGTGTGGGCTCTCCGAGGAGCTGGAATTGGTGCCGGTCGCTGAGGAGGACCAGGCTATCGGCCGTGGAGGCCGCGTTCTTGAAAAGTACGACATCCCGGACTCCCGCGGTGACATCGATGGGATCGGTGGCTAGCAGGTCGAGGACGGTGGTGCGGAAGAAGTTGAAAATCTCGCCGGCTTCGGACAGAATCACGGCATCCTCGGCCAGGAAGCCAAGGCGCCCGCGGTACAGAAAGATGTCCTGTAGGGCCTTTCCGATGAAGGACGGGTTGGGGTTGCTTGTCAGATCCCCAACCAGGCGGGTATCCCAGGCCACGGGCTCGGCCGTGAAGTAGACCTTGAAGGGGACTCCGGTCACGGTACCGACGGAATCATCCTGCCGACGGACCAGTTGCTGGGGCATGGTTGTGGCATTCAGGGTGGTTACTATCCCTGGAGCCAGCGATTCTTCCCAGCGTCCCTTGGTCAGGCCGGAACCGCCTGTGGAATCCGGCACGAACTTGACGTAGTAGTCATCCGCATCGCGTTCCGGATCCCCGGCCACTTTCACAACGTAGTCGGCCGTGCCAATCAGCGGCAGATCCGTGAATTTCTCGATCGAGTTGGCGAATCCTACCATGGAGCGGTCGCCCCGGGAATCACTCGCCTCTACCGCATCGATGCGGGCAGTGCTCTGTGGGGAGATTTCGACTACGGAGCCATCCCGCACGGCCACGAATGCCGCATCCGCGTCGATGGCGACTTTCAGGGATTCGGCAATATCAGAATCAGTTCGGAGTCCGGTCGTCCCAGTCGCGGGGGTTGTATACGAGAAAGTGGATCCGCCGCCGAAATTGTTATCCCGGAGAATGATCTGGTATCGTACATCATTGAGACCGCCCTGTCGCACGAAAATATAGCCGCGTTGGGGATGGGCCGGGCTGGTCAAGGCGTCCATGGCGGTCACCTTCTCCGTATTGAGGAGGAAAGTGAAGTCGGCCACGGTCAGGGCGCGGACCCAGTCCGGACGCTCGAAAATGTAGTCGGCTGGCGCTCGCACTCCGTTGTATAGGCGGGCGCCAAAGAGTAGCACGCGCTTGTTGGCGGGGGTGACGGCGTTGGTATGGAATTGTAGCCGGTACCGACGCATGGCTCCGACCGGGGTTGTGGGCACGACGCCCACCTCGGCCTGGAGGCTGCATCGATACCAACCGTCCGGGAAGGCGATGACGGACGCGGTTACGCCACTGCTGACGGCGCCCACGGACAGGACGCCGCTGGCAATGTCGAAGCGCGCGGAGTGGGTGACCGTGTTGGTCGTATCGACCAGGGCCAACTCGACGTCGTTGCACGCGAAATTGGGCGTCACCTTGACGAATACGGAGGCCAGATTGAGCTGGGCGAAGACGCCCGCCGCCTGATAGATGTCGCTGACCAGGGCCGCGGCGTCATTCCCGACCTCGGCCACCGTGTCGGCCGTCACGGAGACGGCGCTCTGGAAACGCCCGAACCGGAAGGGACCTCGTCCAGCGATGTAGGACGTGATACTGTTCCCGACTGTGGATTGCCAATTGGGCCCCACCGCGATGACGAAATCTTCCGACTGGAACAGAGTCTGGTCCTGCGGGCGCCGGGGATCCAGGTACTGGATCGGGACGCCGGGGCGACCCACGGCCAACCCCAAGGACGTGAAGACAGGGACTTCAATCCCAGTTCCGGCATCGAAGATTCGTACCCGGCGCTCCCCAATCAGAACGGCGTAGCGTTCAGTAGAATCTCGATTGATGAGGTGCGTGGCGCGGACAGTCTCCACGCCCGTGAAGAGGCGGGCCAGGTGCCGACTCCCCTTGCGCTTGCCGAGGCCATTGATGACGTGGAGAAGACAATTATCGACCGCCTCGAGCTGGCCCGGCACGCGACTGGCGGGGGGTTGTTGGCTCACT
>JAHFOU010000057.1 GCA_023261525.1 Planctomycetota bacterium
TCTGGCTGACGTCGGCGATGGGATCGATGTCGGCGATCAGGGTGCGGGCCGCGCAGTTGGGGCGGATCTTCAGCTTCGCGGAGACGATCTCGCGGGCCAGGGCCTCCACATGGGCCTTCGCGCGCGGTCCGGCGCCCGGCAGGCCGATGTCGGCCGTATGGAGGCCCAGGGCGTCCATGAGGTGGAGGAGCTCGACCTTGGCGGGGATCTCGGGATCGGTCACCGAGGGGGACTGGAGCCCGTCCCTCAGGGTCTCGTCGTCGAACTGGATCGGGAAAGAAGGCCTGGCCGGGGGCTTGCCGGCCAGGTTCCAGTCGTAGATCAGGTCATCCTTGGCGTGGGCGTCCACGCCGCGGATTGTAGGAGCGCTAGGGCTTCTTGGCCAGATCGGGCATGCCCTTGGCCATCTTGGAAATGATGGTCTTGAGGGCCTGGGCCTCGGTCTCGGCCAGGGCGTTGCCGACCAGGCCCCCGCCCACGGCGCCCACCCCGGAGCCCACCTTGGTGCCCGTCCCGGAGTCCCCGCCCACCCTGGAGCCCGCGAAACCCCCGGCCACGGCCCCGACCAGGGCCCCGGCCACCGTGCTGGCGTACTTGCTGACCTTCCCCGAGCCCTCGGAGCTCCAGAGCAGGGAACCGTCCGTCGCGTCCAGCATCTTGGCCGTCATGCTGATCTCGTCGCCGTACTCGGGCATGTTCACCACGACCACGGCCTGGACGTTGAGGATCTTCCCGGCCTGGATGGGGTCCACCGAGGAGGTCTTCCCGGAGGTCTGGAAGTCGTGCTCCTTGGCCAGGGCCTCGACCTGGAGGCGGTCCACCACGTCGAAGCCGTGCTGGAGGAACTCCAGGGCAAAGAGGTCGGCCACCTGATTTCTTGCGGCCTCGCTGCCCCGGGCCCCGGTCACCTGGACCACGGCCACCTTGCGGGCGGCGCTGAAATCGAAGCCGGGCTTGGAGACGCTGGTGGCCTTCTTGCAGCCGGCCAGGGCCAGGATTCCCATCGCCAGACAGAGTTGCACGCGCATGGACGCCTCCTTAGGGGATTGCCAGCTTACACGATGCCGGACGGCCCCGGTTCCCGGAATCTTTCCTCCGCCCTACCCCCGGATCGCCTTCAGCAGGGTCGGGAAGACGGCCTGGACCGAAAGCCTCTCCTCAAAGTCCTGGCGGGCCTGGGTCCCCATCCGCCGGCGCAGGGCCGCCTCGGACGCCAGGGTCGTCAGCGCCTCCACCCATTGGGCGCCGGTCCTCGGCAGGAAGCCCGTCTCCCCGGGACGGATCGTCTCGCCCACCACGCCCACCGGAGAGCCGACCACCGGGAGGCCCACGGCCAGGTACTGGAAGAGCTTCCCGTGCCCCTTGCCCCTCGTCCAGAGGTCGTCCGTGAGGGGCAGGAGGCCGACGTCGAAGGACTGGAGGTCGGAGACCTCCTCCTCCCGCTTCCAGGGCTTGCGCTCCACCTCGATACCCCGGAAGGATGGGAAGCGGTTGGAGACCACCTTGAGACGGACGGGGACCTTCCGGGCCACCTTCTCCAGCACTCCGCCGAGGCGCTCCAGATAGGGCAGGGTCCCCGCCGAGCCCAGCCAGCCCAGGACCACGGGGCTGGCGTCCAGGCGCGGAGGGCCGGGGCGGTAGACTTCCGCATCCACCGTGGAGGGCACCACGAAGACCCGGGCCGGGTCCAGGACCTTGCGGGCCTCGACGGCGATGAGCCCGGAGGAGGCCACCAGGGCCTGACAGCGGGCGGCCATGCGGCGGAAGCGGGAACGGCGGGCCGGGGAGAAGCGGATCAGGTGGCGGCTGGAGCGGTGCATGACGGGATCGTCCACGTCCCAGACCAGGCGGGGGGCCTTGCGGGCGAGGACGGCCGCCTCGGCCTCGCTCAGGGCCAGGCGCTGGACCACCACCGCCGACGCCGGCGGCAGGGACTCGAGAAGGCCCAGGCGCTCCGGTCCGCTCGGGGTGTCCACGTACCGGGCCCGGATCCCGGACTTTTCCAGCAGGGGGAAGAAGTACAGGCTGCGACAGCCGTTGGTGTTGGCATGACCGAGAAAATGGACGTCCACAGGGGGAAGTATACCAAGTCCAAGCTGGGCAAGGAGTTGAAGCATGGAACCTCCGCCCATCCCGGTCGTGTATAGTGTCAGCCCTGCCATGAAAGCCTGCCTTGCCTTCCTTGCCTTCCTGCTGGCCCTTCCGGCCTTCGCCCTGAGCGTGGAGGACGTGGAGAAGCTGGCCAAGGGGGGGCTTTCGGATGAGGTCATCCTGGCCCAGATCCAGTCCGAGAAGGCCACCTTCTCCCTGGACGCCGACGGCATCCTCGCGCTCAAGCAGGCGGGCGTCAGCGAGCGGGTGATCCGGGCCATGATCGAGAGCCGGAAGGCCGAACCTGCGCAGGAGACCGGCCGCCTGGAGATGTCCAACGACGCCGACGAGCCGCTGGCCGTGATGGTCCACCCGGCCGCCCGCACCGTCTTCCTCTACCACGGACGCATGAAGGACGGGCTCGTCGTGGAGCCCGGGGCGTCCCGCGTCCTGGAGATGCCCCCAGGGGCCTACGTGGTCCGCTGGGTGGGGGAAAAGGATGCCGTAAAGGCCCCCCTGCACGCGGGAGGCTCGACCCGGGTGGTGGCCACCCGGGTGACCACCGCGGACCTGGATGCCCTCCACATCACCACCTTCGAGGGCGAACGCGAGTCCGATGCAGGCTTGGTCAAGGTATTCCGGGAGGGGAAGCGGCCTGAGCCTGGGCCCCAGGCGTCCTACACGGTGCCCTCCCCCGTACCGACCGCTTACCCCGTCTATGCCGCCCCGCCCCCGACGCGCCGCGAGGCCCCCCTCTTCGGACGCTGGACCCTCTTCGGGGCCGCTGCGGGGGCCGTGATCGGGAACCAGAGCGATTCGAGAGACAAGGGCCTGGCCCTGGGCGCCGCCCTCGGCCATGTCCTGGACCATCTGGACCCCTAAGGAAGGAGCCCGCACGATGCGCCCCTGGATCCTCTTCCCCCTCGCCGCCGCCCTCCTGGTCGGATGCGAACAGCACCGCATCACGGCCGGCGTCCGCATCGATTCGGATCCCGCCGCCCCCGACAAGATCCAGGCCTCCTTCAACGACCTCTCCCTGAAGCAGGCCGTCCAGGTCGAGGGCGAGGCCTCCCGGGTCGAGAACGGCTTCCTCGTCGTCCAGCTCAGGGTGCGCAACACCACCTCCCGGAACCTCCCCTGCGAGTGGCGGGCCACCTTCCAGGACAAGGACGGAATGGACATCCCCCTGACCGCCAATCCCTGGACGCCCGCGATCCTCAACAGCAACGTGACCGAGACCCTCTCCAAGACGGCCCCCTCCTCCGGCGCCGAACGGGCCGTCTTCTACCTCCGTGAAGCCTCCCCCCTCCGCAAGTAAAGGAGACCCCCTCGTGAAGCAGCGCATCGCCCTGGCCCTGGCACTCTCCGCCGCCACCCTGTCCGGCTGCGGGCAGACGGTCGACTACGAGGACAAGGACGCGGCCACCCTGGTGGACGAGAACTTCAACGACACCGACCTCAAGGGCATCGCCGACGACCTCACCCAGGACATCCTGAGGAGCCCCCTCTTCGCGGAGGGCGCGGCCAAGAAGCCCGTGCTCATGGTCGAGCAGGTCGCCAACCGCACCCACGAACACCTGGACATCAAGTCCCTCACCGACAAGATCCGCACCGGCATCGTCCGCAGCGGACGCGTGGAGGTGGTGGACGAGACGGCCCGCAAGACCCTGCCCTCGGAATACGAGTACCACGCCTCCGGCAACGTGGACCCGGCCACGGCCAAGGGCCCCGGGCGCCAGGTCGCCCCCGATTTCGTCCTGCGCGGGGACTTCACGGACCAGCGCCACGAGACGACCAACCAGAAGACCCTGGTGATCTGGTACCAGGTGACCCTCCAGCTCACGGACGTCTCGAAGGGCACCATCGTCTGGAGCAAGGATCACGAGATCAAGAAGGTCCGCCGCAAGTAGTTGGGCCGCCTGATCCCGTTCGCCCTGGCCCTCCTCCCGGCCCTGGCCGGCTGCGGGGCCCTGGCGTCCACGTCCCGCGCCTCGCTCCCCCTCTATGAGGCCGGGCGCTTCGCGGAGGCCGCCGGCGCCTTGAAGGACCTCCCCACCTCGGGCGGCAAGGACCGCCTCCTGGCCCTGTACCAGCGCGGCATGATCCTCCACGCCGCCCGGCGCTGGGAGGAGGCCAACGCCGCCCTCCTGGAGGCCAACGACCTCGCCGAGCGCATCGAGCTGATCGGCCTGGGCGAGCAGGCGGGAAACCTCCTGGTGAACGAGAACTTCTCGGACTACCGCGGGGAGGACTACGAGCGCGTCCTCTGCCACACCCTGGCCGCCCTGGACTTCCTGGCCCTGGGCCGCCTGGAGGATGCCCAGGTCGAATGCCGCCGGATGCGGGAGGTCCACGACAAGATCCGCCGCCTCCGCGGGTCCCCGGACCGCCTCAACGCCTTCGCCCTCTTCCTCTCCGCGCTCTGCTTCGAGCTGGGCGGCCAGGCCGACGACGCCTTCCTGGACTATGAGGCCTGCCGGACGGCGGCGCCGACCTTCCCGCCTTTGGAGGAGCGCCTGCGCCGCTTGGCGTACAGGACCGGCCGGGATGCCAAAGGGGAGGAGCCGCCTCCCCTTCCCCCCGGGACGGGCGAGGTCGTCCTCCTCCTGGAATGCGGCCTGGCCCCCACGAAGAAGTCCGGGGGCCCCCTGGGCATCCTGCCCGCCCTGAACCCCCGGCCGACGGCGGCCGTCGGGGCCCGCCTGGCGGCGGACGGGAATCCCCTCGCCCCGACGACGCTCCTGAACGATGTGGAGGACTGGGCCCAGAGGACCCTGACCGAGCGGGAGCTCTGGCTCCTGGCCAAGCGGGCCGCCATGCTGGCCGCCAAGGAGGTCGCCGCCCGAGCCGTGGAGAAGAAGCACGGCAAGGACGCCGGGAACCTCACCCGCCTGGCCCTCCTGGCCTTGGAGGAGCCGGACCTGAGGAGCTGGTCCGCCCTGCCCCGCAGCTTCCAGGCCTGCGTCGCACGGCTCCCGGCCGGGTCCCATGACCTGGAGGCGGTCCCGGTGGACGCCCGGGGAAATCCTGCCGGGGAGCCGGTCCGCTTCCCCGCCGTCGAAGTGGCCGAGGGCAAGACCGTGGTGCTGATCGCCCGCATCGTCCGCTAGGGACTGCGGTAGAATCGCCGTCCATGACCATCCGCTGGGAAACCTATGCCCTGGGACTGGACGAGGCCCTGAGGACCTTCGACCCCCACGCCGCGGGCGCCAAGGGGGTCCCGGCCAAGGAGAACCTCTCCCGCACCGCCGTTCCCTGCGAGATCGCGGGGCAGAAGGCCTTCCTCAAGATCCACCGCTCCCGCTCCCCCTTGGAAGGCTTCAAGCAGGCCCTGGCGCCGAAATCCCGCCAGGAGGCCCGCCTGGCCCGGCGCCTGCGCGAGGTCGGCGGGTCCGCCCCCGAGCCCCTGGCCGCCGGATGGGACGCCCGAGGAAGCTATCTCCTCACCCGGGAGCTGGCCGGAGCCAGGCCCCTGAACGAAACGGAGGGCAGCCCGGCCCTGGCCCGCGCCCTGGGCGCCCTGATGGCCCGCCTCCACCGGGTGGGGCTCTGGCATCCCGACCTCCACGCCGGGAACCTCCTGGTCTCGACCGCCCCCGACGCATCCCCCTGGCTGACCGTGGCCGACCTGCCCTCGGCCAAGCTCATCCCCGAGATGCCCAAGGGCCTGGTCCTCAAGTCCCTGGCCATGCTGGCGGCTTCCCTGCCGAGGTTCCGGAACGCCGACCTCCTGAGGGCCCTCAAGGCCTACCGGACGGGGACGCTCCCGTCGCGGAAGGCCCGACGCCGGCGGGTGCTCGCCCTCCTGGCCGAGCGCGAGCGGATCTGGGACCGCCATTGGAGAAGCCGCACGCGGCGTTGCACCCGGACGACGGGGGCCTTCGTGGCCACGGAGGCCATGGTCCGGCGCCGCGACTTCCCTGAGGCCTCCGTGACGGAGGCACTGAAAGCCCATCGGGAGACCCTGACCGGAGCCGGGGCCTCCCGCCTGCTCAAGAAGGACGGGCCCACCTCGGTCTCCCGGGGCGCGGGCGTCTGCGTGAAAGCCTCCAGGAAGTCCCGGCGGTCCTGGATCGGCGCCAACGCCCTCTGGGAGCGCGACTGCGCCACGGCCAGGCCCCTGGCCTGGGTACAAGAGGGATTCCTGATCACCGAGGACCTCTCTTCTTCGGCCCGGGAGATGGACCGCTGGCTGGCCGAACGCTGGGAAAGCCTACCTCCGTCCGTCCGCCGGCGCTTCCTTCAGGGCCTGGCCGCCGCCTTCCGCAAGCTGGGGGAGCGGGGCGTGTGGCCCTCCGACGCCAAGGCCTGCAATCTCTTCGTCCGCCAGAAGGACGTCGGATTCGAATTCCCCCTCGTGGACACCGACGGGGTGAGGGAAACCAGACCCTCCACCGCCGCCCTCTCCAGGACCCTGGTCCAGCTCCACCTCTCCACCCCGCGCCGGGTCGGACGCCTGGCCCGGGCCCGTTTCCTCCGCGCGCTTACGGGAAAGGACTGGAGGGGCTATGCCCGTTTCGTTCTGAGGATGGCCCGCGGCCGCAGCATCCTCTTCCAGAGCGAGGCCGGGGACGTGGAGGAGGCCCAGCCCTGAGGATCCTCCACACCTTCTCGGACTGGAAATGGACGGGGCCGGCCGAGCCCGCCCTGACCCTCGCCCTGGCCCTCAAGGCCCGGGGGCACGAGGTCCTCTTCGCGTGCTCCCCCCTGCCCTTCGACGCCGTGGACGCCCTGGAGAAGCGGGCCCGGGAGCGGGGCCTTCAGCCCGTCACCCGCTTCCGCCTGGCCAAGCATTTTTCGCTGAAGGACAACTACGCCGACGCCCGGGACCTCCCGCCCTGGCTGAAGGCCCAGGGCATCGAGGTGGTCCACTGCCACCGGCGCCAGGACCACTGGGTGGCGGGCCGGGCCGCGCGCCGCTGCGGCATCCCGGTCGTGCGTAGCCTCCACGATGGCACGCCCCTGCCCCGCACGCTCAGGGACCGCTGGCTGGCCGCCCGTGCCACGGACCGCCTGCTCTATGCCTCCGAGTCCGCCCGGGCCGCCGACCAGGCCCAGCGGCATTGGCCCGAGGGCTTCGCCCTCACCGTCCCTCCGGCCCTGGACCTGGCGCGCTACGCGCCCGAGGGCCTGGGGAACCTGCGCACGGAGCTGGGCATCCCCCCGGAGGCCCTGGTCGTCGGGATCGCGGCCAGGGTCCAGGAGAAGCGGCGCTTCGACCTCCTGCTCAGCGCCTTCAAGAGAATGTTGGCGACCCTGCCCGAGACCCGGCTCCTCCTCATCGGCCGGGGCACCCGGCTGGACGAGGTGGCCCGCAAGCCCGCCGAACGCCTGGGGATTTCGCATCGGGTGGTCTTCGCCGGCTACCGTCGCGAGGACTACGCCCGGGCCCTGAACACGATGGACCTCAAGGTCTTCCTGGTCCCCGGCTCGGACGGCACCTGTCGCGCCCTGCGCGAGGCCCTGGCCCTGGGCAAGCCCGCCGTGGCCACCCGTCGCGGCATGCTGGCCGAGATCGTCCGCGACGGCGAGAACGGCCTGCTGGTGGAGGAGACCGAGGAATCCCTGGCCGGAGCCCTGCTCCGTCTGGCCCAGGATGCGACCCTGCGCGCCAGGATGGGCGCCGCCGCACGGGCCAGGGCCCTGCGGGAGTACGACGTCGGGGTTCAGGCGGAGCGGGTGGAGGCGGTCTACCGGCGCTTGGGGACGGCCGGGAGCGCGCCCTTGCCGTCCGGGGTCAGGGCCTGAGCGGCGGCCCGGAACATCACGCCGCGCTCGGCGGCGGCACCCACGATGAGGCGGACGGCGGTGGCGGCCTGGAGGCGGAGCCGGGCCTTGCCGGCCAGGTCCGTCTTGGGGCTGGGCACGGGCATGCGGATGAGGCCGGCCACCCCGCGGTCCGCCGGCATGGCCTGCATCAGCTGGAAGAAGGCGTGGTTGCCCAGGTAGCCCCCGGCGTTGTCCGAGGCCATGGACGGGATGTCGGCCGCCGAGAGGCGGGCCCGGATCACGTCCAAGGGAAGGGTGGAGGGTACCTCCGCGGGCGCCTTGCGGTCGATGGGGACGCCGCGGTGGACCTTGCGGGTGGCGTCGGGCCGGGGGTCATCGTCGCGGTTGCGGGCGGTGCGCTCCAGCAGGAAGGGACCTGAAGGCCCTGCCGCGAAGCAGACCACGGCGCAGGGATCCAGGCGCCTCAGGGAGGCCTTGAGCCTGCGGGCGGCGGCCCCGTAGGCGGACGGCAGGATGACGGCCTGGACCCGGGCTCCGGCCACCCGGAAGCCGTGCAGGCCCTTCACCGCGGCGTCGGCGGGGTTCTCCTCGGCGCCCGCGTGGGGGCCGAAGCCCGTCACCAGGACGATGGGATCGTTGGAGGGGGCCTTGCGCATCTTGGCGCCCCGCACGGATTTGACCTTGGCTTGGGGCATCGAGGAAGGCCCATTCTACCCTTCCGGCAGGCCTCCCACAAGGCCGCCCTTGCGGGAAGTTCCCCCCGGGGACACAATCCGCCCCCATGCCCGAAGCGGACCGGTACTGGGTGTCTTCCGCGGGCCGCGAGTTCGGCCCCACGGACCTGGCGGGCCTGATGCAGTGGGTCCGGGAAGGCCGCCTCACGACGGACACCCTGGTCCGCAAGAACGATGCCCCACCCGTGCCCGCGGGAACCCTGGGCGAGCTGGCGGACGCCCTGCAGGTGCCCAGAGGGCACGCCCCCGTCCTGACCATCCCCCTGCCCGCGGAGTTCAGGGTCTGGGAGCTCATCGGAGCGGCCTGGACCGCCCTCAAGCCCCATTGGCTGGCGATGTCGGTCATGTGCCTCCTCTTCGGGATCCTGACCTCCGTCCTCGGCGTCCCGGCCAATATCCGGAACACCCAATATCTCATGCAGCACGGGCTCCAGGGCGGCCATCCGCCGTTCGGCTTCCCCGATGCCCTCAACCTCCTCCAGCTCTTCCTGAACCTGGTCCTCATGGGCGCCTTCCTCGTCGGCATCTTCCGGGCGGCGCTCGGGATGCTTTCCGGGACGCCTCCCTCGGTCGGCATGCTCTTCAGGGGCTTTGACCGCATCGGGCAGGGGATCCTGGCCTCCCTGGTCCTCTACCTCCTCACGATGCTGGGGTGCTGTTTCTGCATCATCCCCGGGGTGATCCTCACCCTGATGTGGATGTTCACCTTCCCCGTGATGGCGGAGGGCTCCCGGGATTTCTGGCAGTGCATGCAGGAGAGCGCCCGGCTCACCAAGGGCTACCGTGGCCAGCTCCTGCTCCTCTGCCTCGCCTTCATCCCGATCCTGCTCCTGGGGTATCTCACCTGTTGCCTCGGCGTGTTCGTCGCCAACGCCCTCATCTTCACGACCCTGGCGCTGACCTACCGCTTCCTCCAGGCCAGGCAGGGCCCGGCGGCGTGACCCCCGCCGAGCGCCAGGCCAAGGCCATCGCCGCCCTGGCCCTCGCCGCGCTCCTGGCCCTCGCCGCCTTCCTCCCCGCCGATCACCCCCTGGGATTCCCCCTCTGCCCCCTGAAGCGCCTCGCGGGCATCCCCTGCCCCACCTGCGGGATGACGCGGGCCTTCTGCAACGCCGTCCAGCTCCATTGGCGGACCAGCCTGCGGTGGCACCCCCTGGGCCTCCCGTTGGCCCTGGCCTGCGCGCTCGGGGCCCTCTGGCTGGGCATGGAGGCCTGGCGGGGCCGGACCTTCAAGCCCGAATGGAGGACCCGCCTGATGCCCCCCCTGGCCGTCCTCGGCCTCGGGGCCACCCTGGCCACCTGGGCCCTGAGGCTCTGCGGGGTCGGCCCCTTCAACCCGCTCTGAGGCGGTAGACGCCCAGGGCCCGCTTGAGGTCCCGGACCTGGTCGGCGCCGAACTTCTCCAGGAGG
>JAHFOU010000058.1 GCA_023261525.1 Planctomycetota bacterium
TTGCGATATAATCCGTCCGTGAGTCCCCCCCAACCCTCCCCGGACCTGGCCGCCCTCCAGGCCCGCCTGGCCCTCCTGGACGCCCAGCGCGCCCGCCTGGGCCGCTTGGCCGAGACCGCCAACGCCCTCTCCTCCCTCTCGGTCCAGATCAACACCCTGGATGCCGCGCCCATCAAGGACCTCTGCGTGGAACGCATCCCGGCCCTGCTGAAGGCCAAGGACGCCGCCTTCCTCTCCTATGACGCGGCCTCGGGAACCCTCCTGCTGGAACGCCACACCCAGGCCGCCTTCCTGAAGGATGCCCGCCCCTTCCGCCCCGAGGAGGATCCGACGCTGGCGCGGGCCGTGGAGTCCCCGGAGATCCTCATCCTTCCGGGCGCCGAGACGGCCAAGCTCGGGAAGGCCCGCCACGGCCTCCTCCTGGCGCCCTTGCGTTCCTCCAGGGCCCTGGTCGGGCTCCTGGTGCTGATGGACAAGGAGGACGGCACGGCCTTCGACGCGGCCAACGACCTCCCGCCGGTCCAGCAGCTGGCCCAGCTCCTGGGCGCGGCCTTGAACAACATCCAGCTCTACCAGCAGGTCATCCGCCAGTCGCGCACGGATTCCCTGACCGGCCTGCTGAACCGCCGCGCCCTGACCGATCTCCTGGAGCACGAGATCCTCCGGTGCCGCCGGTACCGGCACCCCCTCTCCCTCCTGCTCGTGGACCTGGACCGCTTCAAGGAGATCAACGACACCCGGGGGCATCCGGAGGGCGACCAGCTCCTGACCGGCGTCGGAGCCCTGCTCCAGGCCGAGGTCCGCACGGTGGACCTGGTGGCCCGCTATGGAGGGGACGAGTTCTGCGTGGTCCTGCCGGAGACGTCGATGGAAGGCGCCCGGGTGGTGGCGCGCCGCATCGTCGAGCACCTGAGGACCTGGGCCACCCCGGCGGGCTCGAGGACGACCTGCTCGATCGGGTTGACGGGCCTTGCGATGGAAGGGACGGAGGGACCCGAGGCCCTGGTGGCCGCAGCGGACCGGGCGCTCTACCGCGCCAAGGCGTCGGGGCGGGACGGGGTCGGGGAGGAGCCGGCCGGGCCGGGCTAGGGGAGGCGCGTGAAGGTGCCGCCGCTCTCCTCGGCGACGCGGCGCATGAAGACGTCGAAGGCCTCGCCCACCCCGACGGTGTGGATGACGATGCGCTTGTTCCGGTTGTAGTCCCGGATCTGTTCGGCGACCTTCGTCCAGTCCGCCGGCTTGCCATCGGGGGTGCTGGGGACCCCGTCCGAGAGCAGGAAGATGGTGTCTGCCCCCTCCAGGAGGGCCTTGCCGTAGCCATAGGGCTCGGTGTCCGGATCGACGGCCCCCTCCGCCTCGCAGCCCCGGCCGGGCTTGCGGGGAGGCTTGACCCCCTTGGTCGCCATGTCCAGGGCCGTCTTCATGGCATCCCAGGTGTTGGTCCATCCCGAGGCCTGCTGACGGTTGACGAAGGTGATCGCGGAGGCGCGGTTCTCCTCCGTCGCCGGGACCAGGGCGTCCTTCCAGCATTCCACCGTCCCGCCGGCGAACATGATGATGTTGAAGGAGACGGGGGCGGGCTTCTTCTCGTAGGCATCCAGCCCCACGGATTTGGCCAGCGCCTCGATGGTCTCGACCAGGTGCTTCTTCTCCTTGCCGATGTGGTCCCCCGCCTGCATGCTCCCGGTCCGGTCGAAGACGAAGATGATGCGCCGGGAATAGGTCTTCACGCCGTGGTAGCTCACCGGCGGCGGACGGGAGGTCTTGGCCTCCTCGAACCCGGCTCCCAGCACCTGACCGCCGTCCCGCTTCGTGATCCGCCAGGCGTTCCAGGGCTTGGGGTCCGGACCCAGCTCCTGCCCGGTGAGGGCCTTGAGGGCGTCCAGGATATCCCCGACCAGGCGCCCCTTCTCCTGGTCCAGGCGCGCGATCAGGGCCTGCACGGCCGCCTGCTCTGCCTTCTTGTCCTTCCTGGGCTGGCCCAGGGCGGCGATGGCCGAGGCCCTCACCCGCCAGTCCTCATGGGCCAGGAGGGGCCCCAGGGCCTCGACCGCCTTGGGGTCGTCGCTCATGCCCAGGGCCTCGCAGAGGAGCTGGAGGGCCCGGCCGTCCTTGTCCGTCGACAGGCCGCAGGCCAGCTCGAAGTCCCCCGGCCTCCCACGCTTCACCAGGGCGAGGGCGGCGGATCCCCGGGCCCTCCAGGCCTCCTTGATCCCCAGGCAGGCCTTGAGCATGGCGGTGGCGCCCTCATCCGGATGCTTGGCGGCCACCTCGGTGATGGCGACCAGGGCCTCGGGGGCCTGGCTCGGCTTGACGGCCGCGAGCAGGGCCTTGGTGGCCTCCTCGTCCCAGGACGAGGCCAAGGCCCTCACCGCATCCGCCCGGGCCTCGGGGGAGGAGGCGGAGTTGCCCATGACCTTGAGGAAGGCCTGGAGGCGGTCGGAGGCCGCCGTCAGGGGCAGGGCGGCCAGCAGGAGCAGGGGGAGGAGACGCCTCACGCCTCCAGGGTACGGATGGACGAGGCGGACGCAAGGGCCTATCTGCCGTGGTGGGTCCCCAGGTCCGTCCAGAGGCCCTGGACGCGGCCCTCCCGGTCGAAGGCCAGGCGCAGGCTGCAGGGGGCTCCGGAGATCCACTGGCGCCCGAAGCGCCCCGTCACCTCCCGGCCTGAGTCCTTCGCCTGGGCCTCCCATCCTTCCTCCTGGAGGGGGCCGAGGTCGAGGTCCGACGCCGCCATGAGCAGGACCGCGCAGGCCCGGCCGACCTCCAGCGCCTCCGCGGCGCTCCGCGCCGCCGGCAGGAAGGCCTTGAGCTCAGCCTCGTCCCATCCCTCCCAGGTGGCGATCTTCAGCTCCCGCACCGCGCCCCGAGGACTCACGGCGATCACCTGATAGCTCGTCGGTTTCGTGCCCAGGGGGACGCGGTAGAAGAGCTCCCCCGGGAAGAGCTCTGCCAACTCCGGAGACTGGATCAGGCCCGGGGCGCCGTACCCCGCATCGTAGTCCTCTCCCAGGCCTTCGCAGTAGGTCAGGGCGACCCGAGCCGGATCCACGCGGGGAACGGACGCAGGCGCGCATCCCCCCGCCAGGGAAAGCAGGGCCAGGGCGATCAGGGATCTGGGGATCACGCCCCTTGGACGCAGGCAGGGCGGGAAAGTTCCCGCCTATCCCCGGGAGTGTCCGGGAAGCTGGACCCGGACCATCAGGCGGTAGCCCGAAGGCTTGACCGTGCGGCGCTCCAGGGCCACGGGCAGGGGCGGCAGGCCCGGGATCTTCAGGGCCTCCGGGGGCTCGGGCGGGAGGGCTTGGGGCATGACGTCGGAGTTGCTCATGGGAAGGGAGAGAGCAAGGCCCGTGCGAGAGAAGAGGAAACGAATGCTTAGAGCACAACCCTATACGGATCAACAGGAAGCGTGCTTCCTGAAATTCATGGAGAACCGCGTTTTCCGGCTTTCGTACGCCCAGCCTGACGCCTCGGCGTCTGGTCCTGCTGACGAACCGCCTTAGGGTTCCAGGTGGGACGAGAGGTAGTCCTGCCAGGCCTCGTCCAGGGCGGCCCGGTCCGTCGGGCCGATCGTCCCACCCTGCTTCAGCTTGGCCGCCCAGGCATCCATCACCTGCCTGACCCGGGGCGTCGGACTCCGGTTCCCGACCCGCTCGAGAACCCCGGCGGCCTTCTCGGGAGCCAGCGTGATCGCCGCGAGCGCGAACTCCTGAACGTGGGCGCCCTCCACCTGGGGTGCCGATGCCAGGAGGGCGTTCCCCAGCCGGACGGCCAGCTCGGGACGTTGCGGGAGCCTCCCGGCGAGCAGGGGAGCCAGCAAGGTCAGGGCCTGGGGATCGGGATTGAATTCCAGCCTCTGCAACAGGTAGTCGTCGGCTTGAGGGGTCTGCATCCTCCCCAGCAGATACACGCTCTCCCGGAACGCCTGGCTTCCGGGGGGAGCCAGATCGGCGATGCGCTGGATGTCGGGTAGGCGCGCCTGCACGGCCGGATCCGCGGGCCATTGGGCCCATTGAGAATCCAGCGCCCTCAAGGCGCCGGCCTGGACGTCCGGGTCCCCGCCCGGGGAGAGCGCCGACAGCAGGGCATCCCGGAACGCGGGGGTCTGCCCTCCCAGCGGATAGCCGAGGAAACCCAGGACGGCCTTCTGCTGGGCCGGGGTCCCCGCCTGGAGAAGACCCAGCAGCCCGTCCATCAGCCCGGGAGGGAACTGGTCGACGTGCTGGGTATGGACGAAGCCCATGCCGTTCGCCTGCTTATCGACGAGCAGAAGCGGCTCCATGCACTGCTTCAGCAGGGCGGGATCCTGCTCGTCCTTCAGGAAGGCCAGGTAGGCCTTCGGATCGGAAAGGATAGCCTGGCGGAGATCGCGGACTTCCTCGGCCACACGGGCCTCGAAGGCCGGGGTTCCATCCCGAGAGGACAGGAGGGTCTTCAGGCGCGCCAGCCTCTGGAGGAGAGGGGACGGCCCGGCCCCGGCCGGAGCCGGCGCAGCGGGTTCCTGGGGAGGCGGACGTTGGGCCACCTCCTCGTGAAGGGAGCGGTTCTCCTGGAGGGCGGTGCCTTCCGCCTGCGGAGATTTCGCCAGGGGGGCCCCGGCCGGTGGAGACGCGGGCGGCGGCGTGCGGGACGTCCACGCGAAGAGGAGGGCACCAAGCGCAACGCCGCTGGCCCAGATCAGGACGTTCTTCAGGGTCACGCGGGCTTCCTCTTCCTACTGACGGACCGCGCGGTGGAGGAACTGCTCCAGCTTCTCGTACAGGGTCTGGCGGCTGATGCCCAGGATCTCGGCGGCCCGGGTCTTGTTGCCGGCGGCCAGCTGCATGGCCTGCTGGACATGGAGGCGCTCCTGCTCCTCCACATGCTCCCTCAGGGTCGGGAAGCGTCCGCCCTCCGCGGACGGGGACGGCGAGGGGGAGGAGGCAGGGGAAAGGAAGCCTAGCTCGTGTGGCGTGACGGCCCCGCCCTTGGAGAGGATGGCCGCCCGCTCCAGCACGTTCTTCAGCTCGCGGACGTTGCCCGGCCAGGGATAGGACTGCAGGAGCTGGACGGCCTGCTTCGTGATGCCGATCTCCGGACGCCCGATCTCCATGGAGATGCCCGTCAGGAAGTAGGCGGCCAGCTCGGGGATGTCCGAGGGCCGCTCGCGCAGGGCCGGCATGCGGATCTCGGCCACCTTGAGGCGGTGGAAGAGGTCCTCGCGGAAGGCCCCCCTGCGGACCTGCTCCGCCAGATCGTGGTGGGAGGCCGCCAGCAGCCTCAGGTCCACCCGGATCTCCTCCTGGCCGCCCAGGCGGCGGATAGCCCTCGTCTCGATGGCCCTCAGGAGCTTGGCCTGGTCCTGGAGCGGGAGGTCACCCACCTCGTCCAGGAAGAGGGTGCCGCCGGCGGCCTCCTCGAAGTGCCCGCGGCGACGGGCCGAGGCCCCGGTGAAGGCCCCAGGCTCATGGCCGAAGAGCTCGCTCTCCACCAGGTTCTCCGGGATGGCGGCGCAGTTGAGGGCCACGAAGGGCCCCTGGCGGCGGCGGCTGGAGGCATGGATGGCCCGGGCGGCCAGCTCCTTGCCCGTGCCCGTCTCCCCGGCGATCAGGACGGTGCTGTCCACCTCGGCCAGGGACTCGATGGCCCCGATCACGGCCAGGAGGGCCGGGGAGGTCCCCCGGATGCCGTGGACCAGGCGCACCGGCATGGACTCGGTGGTGCGCACGCTCACCGTGCGGCAGGCGTCCGGCGTGCCGGGCAGGAGGCCGGGCGCGTCGGCGGCGTGCTGGTCGATCACCAGGAGCTCCACCGGACCGAGCATGATGACGTCGCGCAGGGCCAGGCGCTTCTCGCGGACCGGCAGGGCGTTGAGGTAGGTGCCGTTGGTGCTGCCGAGGTCCTTAAGAGTCCAGCCGTCCTTCGAGAGGGAGATCTCGGCGTGACGGCGGGAGATGCTGTCGTCGGCCAGCATCACCGAGGCCTCAGGGGAGCGCCCGATCAGGTTGTGGCGCTTCTCATCGAGCGGGAAGATCCTCCCCTGCTCCAGGCCGTTGCGGACGTAGATCGAGAACATGCGGCCAGTATACAGGGCTGACCGCTCGCCGGCAGTCCCCGCGAGGAGGACCGCCGGAGGCCGGTGAACGGCTATGCGGGCTCGACGTCCCGGGGATCCAGGAAGAAGAGCCGGGTATCCGAGATCGTGATCTTGCCCCAGTATGGATCTGACCAGACGGACTGGGCACCGAGGGAATCGGTCACCTTCACGCGCACGAAATAGGTGCCCGGCTGGGCCCAGACATGAGAGGCAAACCCTCTCATGCCCGAGGCAACGAATGCCGTCGTGGTCGTGGCGCTTCCGTCCCCCCAGTCGAAGGTGTACTGGATCCTATTGCCCTCGGGATCGCTCGCGAGCGCATCGACGCCGCAGAGCACGCCTCTTACTCCGAAGGAAGGGCATGCCACCCATGCCGGGTACGGCGGCTTGTTCGGGGCCGTGTCGCCCATCGCGAGTGAGGCTCCCAGCATGAACAGCAGGACCGCCAACATCTCCAATCTAGTCTTCACAGGGATTCCTTTCTTAAGACCGGGATCGAAGCGGGGATCGGGAGGCGGTTACGCAGGCTCGATGATTCCATGGTCCCAGGGGCCGAATTGGGAAACCCTGACCATCAACGGGGCCGACCAGGCGCTCTGGCCGTCATGGGAATCGGTGGCCCTCACGCGCACGGCGTAGATGCCCGGACTCTTCCATGCATGAGGGTTGAATTTCGAAATCGCCCCAGAAGGGATGAAGTACGTCGTACTCGAACAGCCATCCCCCCAGTCGAAGGTGTACTGGATCCGGTCCCCGTCCGGATCGGTGGTGGAGGCTTCATAATGATAGGAGGCTCCCGGGTACAGACTCATCGTCGTGCCCGTCAGCGTGATCACCGGAAGCGGGGGGTGGTTCTGATCCAGCGGCGTGATCCCGCCGATGTTCGCCGAGGAGCTTCCCATCACGCAAAGCAGGGCAGCCAGGATCCTCAGGTTCTTCATCCGCATGTCGACTCCTTCCGACAGGGCCCAGGGTCAGGAACGCCCTGGAGATGCAAATGGGATGCGCGTGCTGAGTATTCGGATGGGATTCGCGCAAGCTCCATCCCGGCAAGGAGATCCGGGAGTCGAACGAAAGACGTCCGAAGCCCATCCGAGCGCTTCGTCCAGGGCGCCTGACACCCGGATGTCGGGAGGGCCTTACGGCCCCAGGCGCTGGCGCACCCGCCTCAGGATCTCGGCGGCCCGGTGGACCGTCGTGTGCTCGCGCGCCACGCGGGCGCGGCCGGCCTCGGACACGGCCCTGCGTGCCGCCTCGTCGGCCAGGTACTGCCTCACCTTGCGCTCGAAATCCTCCCGGCCGGAGAAGGTCTCGACCTCCCGCCCGATCTCAAGGGCCTCGCCCAGGCCTCCGGGCTCGCGGTCCGTGGGATGGGCCCAGGCCAGGATGAAGCCGCCCGAGAGCAGGCACTCGAAGACCCGGCCATGGACGTTGGTGTCCGAGTTCATGTGCAGGTGGATCCTCGCCGCCGCGTACAGGTCGCGCAGGGGCTCCCCCGGGGCCACGCTCCCCCGCGCCAGGGGGGCGAACTCCTCGCTGGCCTCCCAGCCCTTGCCCCAGACCCGGACGTCCAGCCCCATCTGGCGCGCCCAGCGCACGGGCCCGGTGCGCTGGACCCAGCGCTCCACATCGAAGGAGAGGTGGAACAGGACCGCCTCCCGGTCCCCGGCGCCCACCGTCAGGCCCAGGGTCTTCTCCAAGCGGGCTAGAAGGCTCTCGTAAAACTCCGGATCCCGGTATCCGATGCCTTCCGCCCTCAGGATGCGCTCGGCCTCCTCCACCAGGCCCGGATAGGACGTCATGGGACGGAGCGCCTGGAGGTTGGAGACGAAGGCCACGTCGCAACGCAGGCCGGGGGGCGGAGGCCCCTCCGGAGGCCGGTAGGTCGAGGCGTCGGCCGCGACCGGCAGGGGAAGGACCTCGGGGTAGCCCGCGGCCAGAAGGTCCCGGGTCATGGCCGGCCACATGGAGAAGGTGAAATCCCGAGGACCCAGCTGGGCGATCCAATCCTTCTCGAACAGGCAGGGCAGGCGGTCCTGGACCCAGCAGACGTAGGGGATCTCGGGAGGGATCAGGCCCTCCCCCTGGGCCCGGAGGTGGTCCAGGAAGAACACCAGGTCCGGCCGGAAGGAGAGGAGCTTCTGGCGGATCTCCAGAGAGGAGAGGAGCTGGCAGTCCCGTTGCTCCAGCAGGGTGATGGCCTCGCACCCCAGGTCCTGGAAAGCCCGCTGGAGGTCCTTCGTGACATGCTGGAGCACGGTGGTGAAACGGGAGGTGACCAGGAGGACCCGGGTCCTGGCCCCCTCGGCGAAGGCTGCGCGCCAATCCCCCTCGGTGCGCCCCTGGAAAATCCGGGCGGCCTCCTCGGCCAGGCGCCCGCTCTCGGCTTGCCTCCAGAGAAAGGCCTCCTGCAGCACGCGGCGCACGGCCTCCCCGTCCAGCCCCCCCGCCAGGACCCTGGCCTCGACGGGCGGATGGATGCCGGGTTGGGCCCTCAGGAAGGAGGCCAGGCGCTGGGCCCAGTCCTCCCCCACGAACCAGAGCAGGTGGTCCGCCGCCAGAGGGCCGGAGAGGTCGAAGAGCCGGGCCCTCATGCGAAACATCCCCAGGGAGGGTTCGGCCACGTAGAGGGGCGACGTCTTGGTCATGAAGAGGCGGGGCTGGGCCGCGAGCAGGCGCTCCAGCAGGCGGGCCCCGCCCGAAGGCCCCAGAAGATAGGGGTGACCCTGGGCGGTGGCGGCCTCCAGCTCCTGGACGATCCTTTCCTCGGGCTCGGCGGGGATGCGGCGGAGCCCCCCGCGCAGGTCCACCAGCTCGGTCTTCCCCTCCCAGACGGCCCAGGTGACGTCCAGGCTGAGGTCCCTGGCCTCGTTCCAGGCCAGGGGCGGAAGGGCGGGCGGGAAACGCCGGGTGGAGGCCGCACGGAAGTTGGCCTCCAGGATGGCCCTCTGCCGGGCGCATTCGCCCTTCCAGGTGGCCTCGGCCCGGGCCGCCAGGGCGGCGGCGGAGCCCCGGCGGGCCCAGACCAGGGCCTGCTCGGGATTGCCCAGGTCCAGCCAGGCCTGCCCGCGGGCCTCCGGAGGAGAGTCGCCGAGGAGAACCTCCCAGGGGCCGGACATGCGGGAAGTATACTCCGCGTCGTGGGCGACCCCTTTGCGCCGCTGGCCCGCCTGCTCGCCCTGCCCCCGGAGTCGGAAGCGAGACGCGGCGCCTGGAAGGAAGGCCGGGACACCTGGCTGGCCCTCGGCAATCCCCAGCAGGCCGACCACTGGGCCCGCCTGGGCGGTGGAGGCGAGGAGGTCGGGGCCTGGCGGGAGGAAGCCGCCCGCCAGCAGAAGACCTTGGCCTCGAATCTTGCCGCCGCCCGGCGGCGCGGGCCCCCGGCCCTGCCCGCCCCGGCGTTCTCCTGGGATCCTGAAAGGGACCCCTTCACCTGGGCCTGGCAGGAAGGAAAGCCCTGGCTGGTCTCCCTGTCCCCCCCGTTCCGCGCGACCCCCCTCTTCCTTCCTGCCGCGCTGAGCGAAGACCTGCGCACCCTGGCCGCCCGGGGGAAGCCCTTCCTGACCGGCCCCCTCCTGGACCCCGCCCTTCCCGCCCTGGCCCTGGGCGCCCAGCCCGAGATCCTTCACAGCCTGCGCGCCCCGGTCTATCTCGTGGAACCCTCCCTGGCGCGTTTCCACATGACGGCCCGCCTCTTCGACCTCTCCGGCCCCCTGGCGGCCGACCATTGCCTCTGGTTCGTGGGGAAGGACTGGGCCCAGCGCCTGGCCTCCTTCCTGAGGGCCAATCCGGGCATCCCCGTGCCGGTCTTCAAGGCCTGTCTGGGCAGGGGCCTCGACGAGGGGGCGGTCGCCCCGCTACTGGAGGAGGCCCTGG
>JAHFOU010000374.1 GCA_023261525.1 Planctomycetota bacterium
CCACCGAGCACGAAAGCCTGGTCGCCGAGACCACCCAGAAGCTGGTGTATTCCATCCTGGATACCGAGCAGATCGCCCGGTTCGAGCGCGAATGGGAGCTGGACCTCTCCTTCGGGATCGAGGGGCTGGGCCGGTTCCGGACCAACGTCTTCCGCCAGCGCGGGGCCATCGGCGCCGTGCTCCGCGTGATCCCCGAGAAGGTCCTGGGCCTGGACAAGCTGGGCCTCCCGGTGGAGCTCTGCCAGCGCCTCTGCGAGATGCCCAAGGGGCTGGTGCTGGTCACCGGGGCGACCGGCTCGGGCAAGTCCACCACCCTGGCCGCCATGCTGGACTACATCAACGACCGGCGCCGCGAGCACGTGGTGACCATCGAGGACCCCATCGAGTTCGTGCACCGCAACAAGTCCTGTCTCTTCAACCAGCGCGAGGTCGGCGCCGACACCAAGGGGTTCGGCCGGGCCCTGCGCTCGGTCCTCCGCCAGGACCCCGACGTGGTCCTCATCGGGGAGATGCGGGACATCGAGACCATCGAGGCGGCGCTGACCCTCTCCGAGACGGGGCACCTGACCTTCGGGACGCTGCACACCTCGGACGCCGTGCAGACGATCAACCGCATCATCGACGTCTTCCCGGCCCACCAGCAGCCCCAGATCCGGACCCAGCTCTCCTTCACCCTCCAGGCGGTCTTCTGCCAGCAGCTCCTGCCGAAGAAGCAGGGCAAGGGCCGGGTGCTCTGCGCGGAGGTGATGGTGGTGAATGCCGCGATCCGCTCCCTGATCCGCGAGGACAAGGCCCACCAGATCTACTCCATCATCCAGACCAGCGGACGCAATGGGATGTGCACCATGAACCAGGCCCTGGCGGAGCTGGTGAAGACGAACCAGATCCACCTGGACGAGGCCCTGGCCCACTCCGTCGACGCGGACGACCTGAAGCGCCAGCTGGCCGTGAACTGACCGGCTACTTGATGCCTTTCGCGGCCTCCTCCGCCTCCTTCTGGGTGGTGAAGTCCTTGTCCACGGCCTTCTCCGCCTTGGGCTTGGTGGGGCGGGTCACGACGGGCGGGGGCGGTCCGCCGCCATGGGGCGGAGGGGCCTGCATCTGCTTCTGCCAGGCGTCGTAACGCGTCCGGAACTCGTCCAGCAGGGAGGTCATCTTCGCACGGATCTTGGAAGGCTCCATGGCCAGGACCTGGGCCCTCTTATGGCAGTCGGTGAAACGGACCACGTCCCACCGGAGGGCCTTCTCGGTGGCCTCCTTGACGTAGGCATCGGCCTCCGCCTGGGTGAGGTGCTCCTTGGCGACGGAGACCGAGACGGCCTCCGGCTCCAGCTCGACGAACTCGCGGCCCTTGTTCGCCTTGTCCCCCCGGAAGGCCTCTTCGTCCGCCTCCCACTTCTTGTGGGCGTCCTGGGCCTCCTTCAACAGGGCCTCCTTGCGCTTGGCGGGGTCGGCGCAGGACTCGAACGCCACCACGGGGGTGGCCAGCACCCGGATGTCCCGGGTGATCTTGAGGACGGCGATCGTGTCGGCCTTGGGGGCGGGGGCGGGCGGAGGAGCGGCCAGGGCCGTCCCCAGGAAGCTCGCGAACAGGATCGTGGTCACAGCGTGGCGCATGAGGCTCTCCTTCGTTGGGTAGGCTACTGGAACGCGTCCGGCAGGATCTCGACGACTGGAAGGCCGTCCTCGCCCTTCAGGACGGAGACTACGTCGAAGCGGCAGGGGCCGTCCCAGCGCCGCTGCTGGAGGATGACCGCGGCGGCCTTCCTGAGGTGGGCCTGCTTGGTTGGCGTGACGGCCTCGGCCGGGTGCCCGAAGGCATCGGAGGAACGCGTCTTTACCTCCACGAAGCAGAGGGTCTCATCCTCCTGCGCCAGGAGGTCGACCTCTCCGAAGGGGGTGCGGACGTTGCGGCCCAGGATCTCGTAGCCGGCCCTCCGGAGGGCCTCGGCCGCCGCCTCCTCGCCGGAAGCGCCCGTCTCCTGGCGCGAGGGCACGTCCGCTACTTCTTGGCGGGCTTGGCCTTCTTGTCGGAGCCCTTGCCTTTCTCGGAGGGGGGCGCCACCTTGGCGGCGATCACGGCCTCGGCCGGGGTCTCGTGCACCCCGCCGGCCTCGAGCATGCGCTCGTCGACGCGGGTGGCCTTGCCTTCGCGCTCGCGGAGGTAGTAGAGCTTGGCCCGGCGGACCTGGCCGCCGCGGGTGACCTTGATCTTGGAGATCCGGGGGGAGTAGAGCGGGAAGACGCGCTCGACGCCCTCGCCCTGGACGAGGCGGCGCACGATGAAGGTGGTCCGGGTGCCCTCGCCCTTGCGGGAGATCACGGTGCCGGAGAACACCTGGATGCGCTCCTTGTCGCCTTCCTGGATGCGGACATGGACGTCCACGGCGTCCCCGGGACGGAAGTCCGGGACGGCGCGGCTGCTGAATTCCTTCTCGACGGCGGCCAGGAGGGCGTGTTGCATGGTACTCTCTCCGAAAGGGCCGCGCATTCTAGCGGGCGGGGGGCCCTCCGACAACCCCCTTGCGGGGGGAGGGCCGGATGGAGAAGCTGGCCGGGTGCCCCTCCACTGCCCCTCCTGCGGAACGGCCCTGGACGCCCCGGCGGAGCACTGCCCCGCCTGCAGGACCGCCCTCTACGTCCTCGCCGAATCCCCGACCCGCCCCTGGGCGCCGGCGGGGGCGTCCGCGGGGCCCGCGCCGGAGGACCTGCTGGACCCCGGATCCTTCCTGGGCGGCTATCGCATCGAG
>JAHFOU010000375.1 GCA_023261525.1 Planctomycetota bacterium
GAGAGGTGGAAGACCGTCGGGTGCGTTTCCAGCGTCTTGGGCGCGGTCACGCGGATGCTGCCCGGCTCGCAGACCCGCCCCAGGTCGTTGCGCTCCAGGTCCACGATCATGGCCAGCTCGGCCCGGTCCTTGGACGAGGCCTCCAGCTCGGCGCGGAGCCGGGCATCCTCCCGGGGATCACGGCTCCGGGGCCGGGTCCCCTTGATGGGCCGGGTGAGGACCCTTCTTCCGGATACCTCCAGGAAAAGCTCGGGCGAGGCGGACAGGACGGCGCGGCGGCCCCAGTCCAGGAAGGCCCCGTAGGGAGCTTCCGTGATCCGGCGCAAGCGACGGTAGATCGCGAAGGGCCTCTCCGCGGTCCGGATCCGGAAGCGCTGGGCCAGGTTGGCCTGGTAGATCTCCCCCTCGAAGATCAGGCGGCGGACCTCGGCCACCGCGGCGCGATAGGCCTCCGGGCTGAAATTCCGCTCAGGGGACGGCGTGGCCGGAGCCGGCGGCGGCTCCCCCGGCGCCTTCGTAGACCTCAGGGCCTGAAGAAGGCCTGTCGCGGGACGGCCCAGGGCCCACCAGGCGCTCCCGTCCCAGCGCAGGACCCCCGGATAGCGCAGGGCCTCCAGCTCCGGCTCGCCCAGGTCGTCCTTCGCCTTCCCCGGGAAGCGGTCCATGCGCCCCCCCAGGTCATAGCCCGCGGCCAGGAGGACCAGACCCCGCCCCAGGAGAGCCTCCAGGGCGGGCAGGGGATCCGAATCCGCAGGGTAGGCGCGGAGAGTCTCGTCCGGCCAGGCGGCCAGCAGGGAGCCTCCCCAGCCGGGGCCGTCCAGCCAGGCGAAGCCGGGCGCGCCCGCCGCCTCCAGCGCGCAGGCGACGGCCTCGGGCGTAGGGCCGGGCCCCAGCCGCTCAGCGTCCTGGGCGGTAGCCGGGAGCATCCGGAGGCGGGATCCCGAGGCTCTTGCAGATCCTCACGGTCAGGAAGGCCAGGAGGTCCTCGATCGTCTTGGGGCGGGTGTAGAAGCCGGGGCTGGCCGGCAGGATGGTGACCCCGCACCGGGCCAGCTTCGCCATGGCCTCCAGGTGGATGGAGCCCACCGGCGCCTCGCGGGGCACCAGGACGAGCCTGCGCCCCTCCTTCATCGTGACGGCCGCGGCCCGGTCCACCAGGTCCTGGGAGAGCCCGGCGGCCAGGGAGCCCACCCGTCCCATGCTGCAGGGCAGGAGGACCATGCCCCTCGTCTCCATCCCCCCCCAGGCGATGGAGGCCCCGATGTCCTTCACGGAGCGCAGGGAGACCCCGGGCGCCTTGCGTCCGCAAAGACCTTCAGGGGTGGCGGGAGCATCCAGCTCGTCACGGATCAGGCGGGCGCCCGCCTCCGTGATCACCAACTCCACGGGGATGCGCAGGCGCACGAGGTGGGCCAGGAAATGCCGCGCATAGGGGGCCCCGGAGGCCCCGGTCACGGCCAGGATGAGGGGAGGTTTGGTGTTCGCCATCTCAGGGAAGGATAGCCGATCAGGGGTGCAGCAGCAGGCAGACGTCGAGGAGGTTGTTGGCCATGTGGAGGACCATGCCGGGGACCAGGGAGCCGGTGCGCCGGGCCAGGGTGCCCAGGAGGAGGCCGAGGAGCATGATCTCGGGGAGCTTGAGCAGGGAGCCCCAGCCCCCGTCGGACAGGGACGGCTCGAAATGCCCGATGGCGAACAGGAAGCTGGAGACCGCCAGGGCCCAGCCGGAGCCCACGTAGCGCCTGAGGACCTGGAGCAGGAAGCCCCGGAAGAGGAGCTCCTCCAGGATGGGCAGGATCACCCCCGCCGTCAGGAACACGAAGACCCGGTCGGCGGAGGATTTCGCCAAGGGGATGAGCAGGGCAAGAATTTGGGGACCTGGGGCGTGTTCGAGGGCGACCAGGGCCGATTCGTAGCCCCAGGCGGCCAGGAGGAAGCCCCCGAGCGTCAGGAAGGGCACGAGCAGGGTCTCCTTCCAGGAAGGCACCCAGAACCCCATCTCGCTGAAGCCCATGCGGTGCCCGACGCGGCCCCGCCAGACCACCAGGGCCGCGGCACCCAGGTCCACGAGCAGGGCGAACCCCAGGGCGAGGCGCAGGATGCGGACGTCGCGCAAGAGGCCCATCAGGTGGGTCGGGCTCTGGGCCCAGGCCTCCACCACGTACTTCATCGCCACGGCCGGGAGGACCAGGGCGGGCAGGAGGGCCAGGGAGACTCCCATCAGGTCCGAGATGGTCCAGGGGACGTCGGGGAAGGGAAGGCCGGGGCGGGAGCGGACCTTGCGCACGATGCGCGACAGCAGGACCATCTCCAGGAGGACGACGAGGACGAGGACCCCGGCCGCCAGCAACAGGCGCTCGGTCTCCTGGGCGTCGGTGAGCCTCTGCTCGTGCATCCTCAGCGCCTCCCGATCCAGAGCACGGCGACGCCTCCGGTGAGGGGGATGTGGCGGGCCTCCACGCAGCCCGCCTGCCTCAACAGCTCCCCCACGTCGGCCTCGCGGCCGAAGTGGTCCACCGAGGCGCCCAGGTACTCGTAGGCCCCACGCCGCGAGAGCAGGCCGGCCAGGCGGGGCAGGACGTGGCGCAGGTAGGGCCGGTACAGGGCCCCGAAGAGCCCCCCGGGCATGCCGAAGTCCAGGACGCCGACCGAGCCGCCGGGGCGCACGACCCGGGCCAGCTCCCGGGCCGCCTGGGTCCAGTCGGAGGTGTTGCGGAAGCCGAAGGCCGAGACCGAGGCGTCGAAGGAGG
>JAHFOU010000059.1 GCA_023261525.1 Planctomycetota bacterium
AAAGGCCCAGGGCCTGCACCAGGCCCCGCCCCTCCTCCCCGAACACCCCGATGGCATGGGCCTCGTCCACGAAGGTCAGGGCCCCGTGGCGGGCGGCCAGGGCGACGATGCCTTCCAGGAGCGCCAGATCCCCGTCCACACTGAAGACCGCGTCCGTGACGATCCAGGCCCGCCGGCGGCGCGCCGCCTTAAGCAGGGCCTCCAGGTGGTCCAGGTCCCCGTGCCGGTAGACCCGGACTTCCGCACGCGAGAGACGGCACCCGTCGATCAGGCTGGCATGGTTCAGGGCGTCCGAGAGGATCAGGTCCCCCGGGGCGACCAGGGTCTGGAGGGCCCCCACGTTGGCCTGGTACCCCGTGCCGAAGAGCAGGGCCGCCGGGCGGGCGTGGAAGGCGGCCAGGGCCTCCTCCAGGCGGGCGTGGGGCGAGGCCGTCCCGGTGACCAGGCGGGCGGCCCCCGCGCCCCAGCCCCAGCGGGCGATGCCGCGGCGGGCGGCCTCGGCCACCTTCGGATGGCCCGCAAGGCCGAGGTAGTCGTTGGAGCAGAAGTTGAGGAGGCGTCGGCCCCCCGGGAAACGGATCCAGGCCCCGGCGGGCGTGGAACGCTCCCTCAGGCGACGCCGAAGGCCCGCACGCCGAAGCCGCCCCAGTTCCTCACGGGGATCGAACACCCGGGCGATTATACGCCCTAGGGAAGACGCTCGATCGCGAAGCGGCGCTCCCCCTCCAGTTCACGCACGCCGTCCAGGACCTCGCCCTTCGCCAGGACCCCGGCGGCCAGGCGGTACTCCACGGTGCGGACCTCCCCGGGCCCCAGCAGGCCCAGGGGGCGGCGCTCCTCCGGACGACCCGGCACGGACAGGAAGGCGTCACAGAACACGGGGGCCTGGCTGTGGTTCGTCACCCGCTGGACGACCAGGACCTCCTCCCCCTTCGGGTGGCGGACGGCCTGGCTCTCCAGGGCGGGGGACTCCAGGTGCAGGGCCACCCCCCCTTCCAACGGCGCGAGGCCGGGGTCGGGGAAGATCACCCTCGCACCCAGGAGACGGGGCACCTCCCCGGCCGTGACCTCATAGGAGGCCGGAACCAGGGAAAGGGTCGCCGTCAGCTGGCCTCCGGGCGGCAGGGAGACCGGGAGGGTCCCGGGATGCACGCTCCACCCGGGCGGAGGCGTGAGGATCAGGAGGCCTTCCAGGGAGGTGTCGAACCCGTTCTCCAGGCGGAAATCCGCCCGGGTCGGTTGGTAGGCGGCCAGGATGCTCCGGTCCAGGTGCATGGTGCTGCGGGTCTTCAGCCAGCCCGAGCTGAGATCCAGGAAGAAGCGCGGCGACTGGGTGATCTCCAGGGTCACCCGGCCGTCCACCGGGTTCAGGATCTCCTGGCGCCCCAGGAGGTCCACCACGACCACCGGATGGGCGCTGGGGAGCTCGATCCTCAGCGCATCGCCCGGCCGGCGGGCCCAGGCGGCCACGCAGGTCTGCCCTCCGCGCCGGAAGGCCCAGGCCTCGGCCTGGGGGGACAGGGGGATCTCCCCCAGGACCCTCGCGTCCCTCAACATGCCGGAGAAGGTCCTCCAGGCCAGGAAACGGGGAAGGACGGATCCGTCCTCATCCAGGAGACCTCCCTCCTCCGCGGCCAGGAAGAGGCTGCGGCCGGAGAGCAGGGACCTCAGCGTCGGCACCGCGAAGGCACGGAGCGCCGCCGCATCCTGGACCCCGGCGGGCCCCAGGATGCTCCAGTCCTCGATGCCCTCGGGGACCTGGGCCCCTTCCGGCGTCAGCGCGAAGCTGAACGGCGCCCCGGGCTGGGCGCTCAGGGCGGAGCCCGGCGCCAGGGCCAGGCCCCAGCGGCTGGCCCTGGGCAGGGTGGCCGTCCAGGGCTCGATGTCCTTCCAGCGCTTGAGCAGGGAGTCCCACCCTTCGCCGGCTCCCGCCGGAAGGGCCCAGGCCTCCACCTCCCCGAAGTAGCGCAGGACCGCGGACCTCACCTCGGACTCCCCCCCGCTGGAGGGAAGCATGCCGATGCAGTGGACCCCCTTTCGGAACATCCGCCTCAGCAGGAGATCGGCCGGGCGGGTCCCCCAGCCGGCGGGGGCTCCCGCGGCATCCGCGGGAAGAAGACGGACCGCCATGGCACCGGGCGCCAGGACGTCCAGGAGCTCCCGCACGCCCGGACGGGCCGGATCCACCCAGACCCCGGGACGGCCGGCCAGGGGGGAGGACGGGTCCGAGGCCGTGCCGGCCGGGCCGGGAAGGGCCGAGAAGATCCCCAGCCCCATCTCGCGGACGGCGATCTCCCGCCCTCCGGAAGCGGGCGACAGGGCCACCCGCAGGCGATAGGCCCCCGCCCTGAGGGGAGGCAGGACCAGGGCCAGACGGCTGGAACCTGCCGGAAGGGGCAGGTCCTTGACCTCCTTCCAGGGGCTCGCCCCGTCCAGGTCCTCCAGGCGGGAGTCCAGGCGGTAACGCCCCGCGTCCATCCCGCCCAGGGACAGCGTCAGGGAGGCCTCCATCCCGGCGGGAAGGAGATGCCCCTGGGGCAGGTCGACCAGGGCCAGGCGGGGGCCGCGGGTGAAGACGGGCGCGTCGAACCAGACCGTGGCCTGGATCTCGGAGCCGAGGGCCGCCAGGCCCAGCACGGCCGACACCGCGCCCTCGGGCGCCTCGCCGAATTCGACCTGGAAGGCCTCCCGGCCCCGGTTCCTCGTCATCGGACGGTGCAGGACGGAAATCACCCGGCCGGTGCCGTCCAGCCATCGCACCAGGGCTTCGGGCGAACCCTCGCGGAGCCCCTCGGAACGGACGAAGCCCTCCAGACGGTAGGCCGCGCCCGCCTGGACCGGGATGGGGGAGATCGTCTCCACGCCGACATTGCGGCCGTTCAGGAAAAGGTGGAGCACGCCTCCCGGCAGGAGACTGAGGGATCCCGGGAAGGCCCTGAAGCCCGGGTCGCGGATCTCGGCCCAGCCGTCGGGAATCCCGTCGGCGTCCCGGTCCACGTCCAGGGGCGCTCCCTCCAACAGATTGCGTGCGTACTCTGGGGACGGCTCCCCTTGGCCCGGAGCCAGGGGCAGGAGCAGACCCGCCATGAACAGCAGTACGCGGCCTCCTTGCCGCACGGCATTCCTCCTATTCTTCTGTCATCGGCCAGAACGGGAGGAACCTTCAGTCCTAGGCGACGGCGATCAGGCGGCTGGCCTCCCCGAACTGCTGGACCTGGCGGAAGGCCTGGACCCCCTTGGCGAAGGGCGTCAGCGAGATCCCTCCCAGGACCCGGCTGTAGCGCGCCAGGGCGTCCGCGGCCGCGTCCAGGGCCGAGGTCACCCCCGCCCCGACCGCGTCCCCCAGGAGCCTGCGCACGCCATCGGGATCCTTGCCCAGGGCCCCGGAAAGCGCCGTCTCGTCCAGGGCCAGGGTATCGTCCTCGAGGGTGCGGATCCCGAGCTGGGAGAGGTGCTCGGCCGCGGAGGGGACGCCATGGGCCCGGTCGAAGACGCCGGCAAGGCCCTGACGCAGGCGGTCCAGGGCCTGGCGCACCTGGGGCTCCGAAAAACGGCCATCCTGGGTGGCGACGGCGGACAGGCCCGCGGACGTCCCGTCCGCGAGGGGATCCTGGGAGGCCCGCTCGAGACCCCGACGCAGGCGCTGGAGCCGGGGCTCACGGGCCCCCACCCCCCCGTCCTGGAGAAGGCCGTTCAGCTCCTGGACCAGGCCGTTGAACTCCGAGACGAAGCGGCGGGCGGCCGCGACCGTGGTCGAGGGATCCCCCAGCACCGAGACGGTCAGGGGGCCGCCCGTGCGACGGAGCTCCAGGGTGACGCCCGGCAGGAGATCCGAGGAGGTGTTGGCCTCCAGGGTCCGGGCATTCCCGTCCACCGTCACCTGGGCCGCGGCCGGCGAGGCCAGGGAGTTCGGGAAGACCTGCTCGTCCCGGCGGTCGGTTTCGACCAGGCCGAGGGAGGCCAGGATGCCGTTCGGATCCCTCAGGGAGATGTCCTGGGGCCCCGGCTCGGCCCGCGTGAGGATCAGGCGGTTGCCCAGGACCCGGGCCTCCACGCCGTGCGTCGAGACGCCCCCGGTGAGGGCGGCATCGTAGTTGAGATCCTCGTTGGCATCGAGGCGCCCGTTGCGGTTGAGGTCCTCCCCCGCGTCCAGGGTCCCGTTGCCGTTGAGGTCCTCCCCGGTATCCAGGCGCCCGTTGCCGTTGGCGTCCTCCAGGGGATCCAGGGTGCGGCTGAAATTCGCATCCTCCGCCCCGTCCAGGCGGCCGTTGTGGTTGGCGTCCTCCCCCCAGGTGATGCGGTCGGCCAGGGTGTAGAGGTTGTCCGTGGCCAGCACGGGAACCTCCACGCCGCCCAGGAAGAAGCTCCCCCTCAACCCCAGGGCCTCCCCGGCATCCGGCCGGGGATCCGAGGCGGCCTCCCTCGAAACGGCCAGGCTCTGGACCTGGATCTCGGCCGGGGAGGCCCCGACCCCGTCGGTGGCCTGGACCTTCAGGGTCAGATCCCCCCCGTCGCTGGTGGAGGCCCGGCCCTGGAGGTAGGTCGCGCCGCGCTGGAGGTCGGCGCTGGCCGCGCTCAACCCGTCCAGGCGTCGGGTGACCAGGTCCAGGGCGGAGCGGAGGGCCGAAGAGGCCGTCTTCTGGAGGGAGGCCAGGAACTCCCCCTGGTCCAGGGGGCGGGCAGCAAAGGCCTGGCGGGCCTGCTCGATCTGAAGACGTCCGGCGTAGTGGTCCATCAGCAGGAAGCCGGGAACCCCTTCCTTCGCGTCCCCGAAGGCCCCGGCGGGACTGCCCGAGAAGAACTCCGGCGCCCGCGGCGGGTTGACGGGGGCCAGGGAACCCACGGAGCCGATCATGGCGTCCCCTCGCCCAGGAGCCTCAGGACCCGAGCGGGGGAAGGCACCGGAACCGCCCCCAGGAGAGGGGTCTGAAGAAAGGCCAGCGACGGAAGTTCCCCGACCGCCCCCATCCGGTTGGACAAGGCCACTTCGGCCACGGCCAGGCGTGTCCTCAAGTCCTGGCGAGAAGCCTCATCGGTCGCGGAAAGAAGAGCGGTCTGGAGACCTTCCAGGCGCGCCACCAGATCCCTCAGGGCGCTTTCGGGAGGCACGGAGAGCTGGGCGGAATCCCCTTCCCTGGCCCCGGCCGGAGCGGCATCAGGCTCCTTCGGCAGGGCGGGACGGGAACGGGCGGGACGGTAGGGCAACCCTCCGCCTCCTCCGCCCGTGATGACCGATTGGATCTCTTCCGGCATCTTCCCCCTCAAGTTCCTCACGTTTCCCGCCGATCACCCTAGATACGGAGAGGTGGCGCTGGAACCGTGTGGAAGGGATGCCGAAGGGGCCAAAGGGCCCCATGAGGAACCCCGGGCTGAACAGCCTCACCCAGGGGTGACGTCGAGCCTTTCGTGGCATCCCTTCCACATTTTGCCACCGGTCAGGTGGCAGCCCCAAACGTCGCAATCCGTTGCCCCGACTATACATCCGGGATACGCGACGTCAAGGCACAAACTTGCAAGCCAGGATGAAAAACCGTAAAGTCCCATGAACGCCCTGTCGATATGCCCCTAACGTTTTCGGGAGAGAAATGTCCCTAGCCCGCCGTTCCCTGCCTGCCCTCCTGATGCTCACGACCCTGGGCGTGGCCGGATGCGTTCCCGAATTCCCCTGGAGCCCTTCCCCCCGCTCCGGGACGAAGGCATGCCGGAAGCCCCGTTCCGCTTCAAGGGCGAGGCCTTCACCGGCCTGAGCCAGCATACCGACTGCAGGATCGGGGACGACCTGGACCCCCAGCTCTCCCCGGACGGGAAATGGCTGGTCTTCTGCTCCACCCGCCACGAGGAACAGCCGGAGATTTACCTCAAGGCCTTGAACGGCAGCGCCGTGGTCCGCAAGACCTTCCATCCCGGCGTCGATTGCCAGCCGGACTTCTCCCCGGACGGCAGCCGCATCGCCTTCTGCTCCAACCGCAACGGCGATTTCGACCTCTTCGTGATGAGCGCTGCCGGCCGCGAGGCCCCTCGCGCCATCACCCTGGGCGACGGCGATGAGATGCATCCCACCTGGTCCCCGGACGGCGCCAAGATCGCCTACGCGGCCTTCGACCCCCGCCTGGGGGACTGGGAACTGAGGGTGGTCGACGTGGCCACCGGGGCCAAGACCTACCTGGGCATCACGGGACTCAACCCCTCCTGATCCCCGGACGGGCATCGTCTGGCCTTCCAGCGCGCCCGCGAGCGCGGGGAGCACCGCTACAGCGTCTGGACCGTCGAGATCTCCTCCTCGGCCGGCTCAGCCCAGGTGGAGGCCTCCAACCCCACCGAGGTCGTCGGGGACCCCGCCTGGGCCGCCGTGACCCCCACCTGGTCGCGGGACGGCAAGCGCCTCCTCTTCGCCACCGTGCGCCGCGACCAGGAAGCCCGGGGAGGGTGGCGCGGGGAGGCCCTCTGGACCGTCTCCCTCAACGGCGAGGACCGCATCCTGCTTCACCGGCCCGGCACCCCGGTCAGCAGCCCCTCCTGGGGAAGCGACGACCGGGTCTATTTCGTTAGCACCCGGACCGGAACGAAGTGCGTCTGGAGCCTGAAGCCCATGATCCTCGAGCCCCTTCCCGCCGAGGCCCCCTAGATGCGCCTCGCGGCGGCCACGGGGGCCCTCCTGCTGGCAGGCTGCTTCCTGGACCCCGTCCGCTACCCGAGGAGCGCCAATCCGGAGAACCCCTTCCCCCTGCGCCGGATCGCCGTGGCGCCCGTGCTCAACCAGACCGCCGAGGCCGTGGACCCCGTCGAGGCCGGGGAGGCCCTGGCTTCGGAGCTGGGGAAGTTCCAGGGGTTTGACGTGCTCTGGCCCCGTCAGTGGGTCACCGGCCCGGCCACGGACCTGACTAAGATCCTCGAGCAGGCCCGGGCCCAGAAGGCCGATGCCGTGCTGGTGACCACCCTGACCGATCTGACGTCCTACCCCCCGCCCCGCGTCGCCCTGGCCATGGCCCTCTACCCGACCGGAGCGGTCTCCTCCGCCGTCAGCATCCCCTACGCGGAGCTGGCCGAGGCCGGGACCCCCTATCTGGACCGCCTTCCCCACGGGGATGCCCCATGGGTCGGGGCCGTGGGACTGGTGCTGGATGCCCGGGACGGCTCGGTCCAGGACCGCCTCCATGGCTGGGGCCTGAGGCGGGACCAGAGCGGGGCCTCTTTCGACTGGCAACGGGGCCTCTATTCCGGGGAGGAATTCCGTCGTTTCGCCTTCAACGAGGCCCTCCGACGCCTCTGCGAACAGGGCCAGGCGCGCAAGGCCTCAGCCCCCAAAGATTCAGGGAAAAACCTCTTGCAAACCCCCACCTCAAACTTATACTCACGTCCCTCTGTAACGTCTTCGAGGTCTTGAGGTAGCGGCGAAACATACCTTCGATGGAACTCAAAGACTACATCCGGGTCATCCGCCGCCGCCTGAAGTGGTTCATTGCCGTCATGTTGGTGGTCCTCGGCGGCTACTACGCGGTGGCCTCCCTGACCGAAAAGAAGGTCTACTACTCCAAGGCCGAGCTCTACCTGACGACGACCCGTCAGAACGGGCTCTTCGAGAGCATCCGGGAGTTCGCCCCGAACTCGGGCCGGATGAACGCCCAGACCCGCATCGAGACCCTCAAGTCCCCCGAGTTCGTCGAGTTCGTGGCGCTCTACCTGACGGAGCAGAAGTTCGAGAACGACCAGCTCCTCTTCGCCAAGGAACGCAAGCTCGCCGACAGCCACAAGGAAAGGCACCGCAAGCAGGCCCTGGATTCCCTCGCCCGGGAGCACTCGGAGATGAGCCGGGCCGAGCTGGAGCAGAACTTCGCCGACCAGGTCGAACAGCGCATCACCTCGGTGCGCTCCTATGACCCTGTCGCGAAGCGCTGGGATCCGGCCGAGAAGATGGGGTATCTGCAGGAGGACTACGTCAAGAGCATCGCCGCCCTCATCGAGCGCAAGTACGGCATCGAGGAGCCCAAGGACACCCAGATCGTCCGGGTCACGGTGGAATCCGATGATCCCGTCCGGGCCGTGGAGATCGCCAACGCCTTCACGGACGCGGCGATCTACTACAACCTGGAGTTCGACAACCGCGAGCTCGAGGGCGCCAAGGTCAATGCCCGCAAGCGGGTCAAGGAGAACCAGGAGCGCCTGCAGAAGCTCCGCGCGGAGGAGGTCGAGTACTGGAAGAGCCACAGCCTCCCCGGCGGGAAAAGCGCCAGCGAGGGCGAGGTCAAATCCTACTTCGAGCGCCTCACCGCCCTCCAGGGGGAGGTGGACGGCCTGATCTCCCAGCGCCACAAGGTGGAAGAGGAGCAGGTCAAGCAGCAGGAACGGCGCCGTCTCATGATGCAGCAGGCGCCCCAGTTCGTCACCCCGAGCGATTCCCTCACCCAGATCGCCACGGAACTGCGCGCGGAGGAGAAGGGCCTGGCCGCCCTCCGTGAGCGCTACACCGAGGCCCATCCCGAGGTGAAGGGTGCTCTCCGCAAGATCGAGGATCTCCGCCAGCGGGAGCGCGAGGAGCGCGTGCGCGTGGAGCAGGAGGCCGAGGTCAAGTTCCGGCACGCCCAGAGCGACGCGAAGATCGACATCGACCTGATCAACCAGGAGATCGCGCGCAAGAGCCAGGTCCTGGAGGACCTCCAGAAGGACCGCATCAAGGTGGACGGCCTGCGCCTCTCCTCCCGGGAGACCACCCTCCGGCTCGACGCCCTGGAAGCCGAGAACCAGCGCCTGCTGGACTTCATCAGCCGTTCCGAGCTCTTCGGCGGGAACCTGTCCAAGCCCGTGGACAGCTTCCGCAACCGCCGCCTGGACCGCCAGAAGGACTGGTGGCAGGAGAGCACGGACGTCATGCAGATGATGTGGTTCATGGCCGTGGTCGCCTTCCTGCTCAGCCTCGGCGTGGTCTTCCTGGTGGAATACATGGACACCACGCTGAAGACCGAGCACGACATCCGCCGCCACCTCAATCTCCCGGTGCTGGGCATCATCCACCACCAGCGCCCCGGCGAGAGCGTGATGCTGACGGTCCTCCCGACGAAGGACCCCTTCGCCGAGAAGTTCTACACGGCCGCCACCATCATCAAGTCCGCGGCCCATGACCTGGGCCTGAGGACCTTCGTGATCTCGAGCACCGTGCCGCGGGAAGGCAAGACCACCATCTCCGTGAACCTCGCGGTGGCCCTGGCCCGCAAGGGCCTGAAGGTGATCCTGGTGGATTCGGACCTGCGCATCCCCCAGATCCACGAGATCCTCGGCCTCGACAACTCCTACGGCCTCTCCTCCGTGCTGGAAGGCCGCCTCAAGGCCAAGGAGGTCCTCGCGGACATCACGGACCCGGGTGCCGCCAAGAAGGCCGGCCTCCAGAGCTTCCTCCAGACCGTCCCGGTCGACAGCGGGAGCGACAACCTCAGGGTCCTGACCAGCGGTCCCATCCCGCCCGACCCCCTGAGCCTACTGGAATCGGTCCGGATGAAGGCGCTCATCGAAGAGCTGAAGACCATGGCCGACTTCGTGATCTTCGACACGCCCCCCCTCACCAACGTCGGCGACACCCTCACCCTGGCCGGCCTGGCCGACGCCAACATCTTCGTGGTGGGCGCCGGCTCCGTGGAACAGCACCAGGTCACCTGGGCCAAGCACCTCCTCTCCAACGTGGAGGCGAACGTCCTCGGCTGTTTCCTGAACCATGCGACCATCGAGGGCCGCTCCTACTACTACTACTACAACGAGTACAAGTCCTACCGCGCAAGGGGGTAAATCATGCGTTCCATCCGCCTCGCTTCCGTCCTGTCCCTGATCCTGGCTTCCGCCCCCGCGGCGGAGTCCCTGGTCGGCGAGCCCAAGGTCCAAGTGGAGCCCGGCCCGCCCCCCCAGGTGGAGGTCCATGGCACCTCCCGCCTTCCGGAGGGTACCCTCCTGTCCGTCTC
>JAHFOU010000060.1:0-6980 GCA_023261525.1 Planctomycetota bacterium
GCCTGGTCGATCTGCTGAAGGCCGTCTTCCCGGGCGGCTCGGTCACGGGATGCCCCAAGCTGAGGGCCCTGGAGGTCATCGATTCCCTGGAGCCCACGCGCCGGGGGATCTACTGCGGCGCCATCGGCTGGGCCCTGGGAGGGAGCCTCTGCCTGAACCTGGCCATCCGGACGATGAGCGTGGCGGGGGGGCTGGCGACCCTGCACGCCGGGGGGGGCATCGTGGCCGATTCCGACCCCGAGGCGGAGCACCGCGAGACCCTGGACAAGGCCAGGGGCCTGCTGGAGGCCTTGGGCTATAATCGTCTCCCGCCATGAAACTCGAATTCCGCCAGCACCTCCGGATGTCCCAGGAACTGCGGCTCGCGCCGCAGATGATCCAGTCCATGGAGATCCTCCAGCTGGCCACCCTGGAGCTGAGGCGGCGGATCGAGCAGGAGCTGGAGGAGAACCCCGTCCTGGAGCTGGCGGCCGAGGTCCCCGAGGAGGGAGCGACAGCCGAGGCCCCGGCCCTGGAGGCTCCCGCCGCCGAGCCGGAGGAGCCCGATCCCATCGAGGCCGCGCGCGAGGCTGCCTGGGAGCGCGACTGGCAGGAGTCCCGCGAGGCCGCCCGCTCCCGGGGCGGCGACGGCGAGGACCCCAAGATGGAGGCCATGAACAACACGGCCGCCCGGCCCATGAGCCTCCAGGACTTCCTCCACGGCCAGTTCCTCCTCCTGGAGTCCACGGACCGCGAACGCAGGATCGCCCGCAACCTCGTCTACAACATCGACGACGCCGGCTACCTTCCCTATACCCTCGAGCAGGTGATCGAGTCCATGGACCCCGATCCCGCGGAGGCCCCGGTCGCCCCGGCCGAGGTCGAGGCCGTCCTCCACCGGATCCAGACCCTGGACCCGCCCGGGGTGGGGGCCAGGGACCTGCGCGAATGCCTCCTCCTCCAGCTCGGCCCCACGCCGCCGGGGGACCTGGCCCGCACCCTGATCGAGCGCTACCTGGAGGACGTGGAGGCCAACCGCTTCCCCAAGATCGCCAAGGAGACGGGCCGGCCCCTGGAGGAGATCAAGGCGGCCGTGGAGGCCCTGGCGGCCCTGAATCCCAAGCCCGGCATGGTCTTCGGCGGCGAGGCCACCCCGGCCATCCACCCCGACGTCGTGGTCGAGGCGGTGGAGGGTCCCGAGGGCCAGCCCGTCGACTACGAGGTCTCGGTGGAGGGCTCGGCCCTGCCGGAGCTGAGGCTCAGCCCCTTCTACGGGGACCGCATGAAGAAGGAGGGCGGCGAGGACCCCCAGGTGCGCGAGTACCTCAAGCGCAAGGTGGAGTCGGCGCGCTGGCTCATCGATGCGATCCGCCAGCGCCAGGAGACCCTGCTCAAGGTGGCCCGTTGCGTCTTCCGGCGCCAGCGGGCCTTCCTGGACCAGGGGTCCAGCCACCTGAGCCCGCTCAAGATGCAGGAGGTGGCCGACGAGGTCGGCGTCCACGTCTCCACGGTGAGCCGGGCCATCTCCGAGAAGTACGCCCAGACCCCGCGCGGCATCTTCGCGCTCAAGTACTTCTTCACGGGAGGCACCCAGAGCGCCGCCACGGGGGAGATGGCCTCCTGGGAGACGGTGAAGCGCAAGGTCCTGGACTGCGTGGCCCTGGAGGACAAGCGCAACCCGCTCTCGGACGGGGACATCGAGGAGAAGCTGAAGGCCGACGGGCTGGACGTGGCCCGGCGCACCGTCACCAAGTACCGCAAGCTCCTGAAGATCCCCTCCTCCCGCCAGCGCCGCCAGTACTGATAGAATCCCCGCCGACACCCCCAAGACCCCCTAAGAGGAGCGAGCCCCCATGAAGCTCTCCGCCAAGCCCCTGAAGACCCTCTCCGACGCCGAACGCGGCAACCTCGCCCTCGGCCTCTTCGAGGAGAAGGACACCCATGCCGCCGCGCTCAAGGCCCATCCGGCCCTGAAGCGCCTGCTTGAGACCGGGGACTTCAAGGGCAAGGCCAACGACTGCGTGGTGCTCTACCCCGAGTCGGGCTCCACGCGCCTGATGGCCGTGGGCCTGGGCAAGCGCGCCGCCTTCGGCGCCCGTCAGGCCATGGAGGCCTCCGCCACGGCCGTGCGCCGGGCCGGGAAGCTGGGCGTGGAGCACCTGACCTTCGCCCTTCCGTCCGAGGCCGGGGCGTCCGCGGCCGTGGTCGAGGGGGCCGCCGAGGGGGCCCGCCTGGGCACCTACGCCTTCGACCGCTTCAAGGAGAAGAAGGAGGGGGAGGCCCCGAAGAAGGTTTCCGCGTGCACCGTGGCCGTCTCCGCCTCCGCCCGCGCGGAGATCCTGGAGAAGGCCTGCCATACCGGCGCCGTGATCGGGGAGGCCCAGGCCTTCGTCCGCGACCTCGCCGCCCTGCCCTCCAACTTCAAGACCCCCACCCAGCTCGGGGAAGAGGCCCGGAAGATGGCCCGCAAGACCGGCCTCTCCTGCCACCTCATCCTCAGGGACGAGGCCAAGAAGCTGGGCATGGGCGCCTTCCTGGGCGTAGCCCAGGGTTCGGCCGAGCCGCCCGTCTTCGTGGTGCTCGAGCACAAGCCCGCCAAGGCCTCGGGGAAAGCGAAGAAGCCCGTGGTCGTGGTCGGCAAGGGCATCACCTTCGACACCGGTGGGATCTCGCTCAAGCCCGCGCTCAACATGCACCACATGAAGGACGACATGACCGGAGGGGCCATCGTCCTGGGACTGCTCAAGGCCTGCGCGGAGCTGGAGCTCCCCACCCACGTCGTCGGCCTGGTGCCCTTCACGGAGAACATGCCCGGCGGCAAGGCCCAGAAGCCCGGCGACATCGTCTACGCCATGAACGGCAAGACCATCGAGGTCATCAACACGGACGCTGAGGGCCGCCTGGTCCTGGCCGACGCCCTCTGCTACGCCGAGCGTTACAAGCCGGCCGCCGTCGTGGATCTGGCCACCCTGACCGGGGCGGCCGGGGTGGCGCTGGGCCGGTTCGCGATCGGGGCCATGGCCACCGACCAGCGCCTGGTCGAGCGCCTCCAGGCCGCCGGCGAGGCGACCGGGGAGCGCGTGTGGCAGCTGCCGCTCTGGGACGAGTACCTGGAGCTGATGCGCGGCGAGGCCGCGGACCTGCTGAACACCAGCGGCGGCGAGGCCGGGACCATCACGGCCGGGTCCTTCCTCAAGGAGTTCGCGAAACACTCCCCCTGGTGCCACCTGGACATCGCGGCCAGCGCCTGGGGCAAGGAGGAGAAGCCCTGGTCGCCCAAGGGCCCCACGGGCAACGGCCTGAGGATGATGGTGCAGTTCCTCAGGAGCTGGCGCTAGCGCGGGAGGACGTCGGCGGCGACGCCAACGGCCACCACGAAACTCACCGCGGCATTGGCGGTGAAGAAGGCCGCGTTCACCCGGGAGAGGTCGTTCGGTTTGACCAGGGTATGCTCCCAGACGAGCAGGGCGCCCACCAGGGCCACGGCCGCCCAGGAATACGTCCCCAGCCCCGCGGCACGGACGAACCCCGCCAGGAGCCCGGCCGCCAGGACGTGCAGGAGCGTGGATAGCTTCAGCGCCACGGGGATCCCAAAGCGTGCCGGTACGGCGTGCAGGCCCATGCTCTTGTCGAACTCCGCATCCTGGCAGGCATAGAGCAGGTCGAAGCCCGCCGTCCAGAGCGCCACGGCCGTCCCCAGGATCCAGGGGGCCGGGTCGGAGAGATCCCCCCGGACGGCGGCCCAGGCCCCGACCGGGGCCATGCCCAGGCCCACGCCCAGCCAGAGGTGGGCCGCGCTGGTGAAGCGTTTGGCATAGGAGTAGCCCAGCACCCAGCCCAGGGCCACCGGCGAGAGAAGCAGGCAGAGGGGATTGAGGAGCCGGGCGCAGGCCGCGACGAAGAGGGCCGCGGAGGCCCCCGTCACGCCCCAGGCCCAGCCCAGGCCGAGCCTCCCGGAGACCAGGGGGCGCATGGCGGTGCGGGGGTTCTCGCGGTCATAACGCAGGTCCGCGATGCGGTTGAAGGCCATGGCCGCGGTCCTCGCCCCCACCATGGCCAGGAGGATGCCGCCGCAGACCCTGTTCGTCGGGATCCCGCCTGCCGCCGCCAGGGCCGCTGCTGCCGCGAAGGGCAGGGCGAAGAGGGTGTGGGAGAACTTGACCAGCTCGAGGGTGTCGGCGAGCCGGCCCATCAGCGCGCCTTGAGGATGCCGTCCAGCAGGAGCTCCATGATCTCCGGCTTGAGGTGGGGCATGCGGCCCGTCAGGTGGACCTTCCAGGGGATGCTCTTCCCCAGGATCCCGGAGCAGACGAGGTGGTAGTCCGAGTTCAGGTCCGCCAGCCGCATGGTGCCGGACAGGTCGGCCGCACTGCCCTCGGTCTCCAGGCGGAGCGCATTCTGGACCACGCCCCCTCCGACGGTGAAACGCGCCGAGGCCCGGCTGAAGCGGGCCATCTCCACCGGCACGGGCACGGAGGGCGGGAGGAAGGGCGCCAGGTCGAGGTTAGCGGCCAGGGCCATCTCCCCCTTGCCGGTCAGGGAGGCATTCACGTCCTGAAGGGAGGTTCCTTTCCAGGCCAGGTCGAGGTCGGCCCGGGGGATCTCCCCCGTAAGGGCTTCCCCGAAGCCGGCCAGGAAGGGGGAGAGCCAGCGCTGGCCGAAGGCCGGCGTCAGGCGGACCTTCTCCAGGCCGCCCTTGAAGGTGAAGGCGGGATGCTCCGCGTCCTGGAGGTTGGTCGAGGCCTCGAAATGCAGGGGGCCCCCGTTGAGGACGGCCTCCCCGCCGTCGAGCCGGGCCAGGCCGGCGTCGAGGAGGAGGCGGCAACGGAGGCTTTCCAGGAGCAGGCCTTCGGTGTGGACCGAAGCCATACGCAGGGAGCCGTCCAGCGCGGCGTGCTGGAGGGCCGCCATCAGGGGCAGGCCCTGCTCCAGGGAGAGCTCCGAGACCCTCGCGTCCAGGGCGATCCCCTCGGCCTGGCCCTTCACGCCCGCGGCCTGGTCGTCCAGGGAGATCCGGCTGTCCTCCAGGAGGATGCGGTTCACCTGTAAGACGGGGGGGAGCGAGGCCGCGGCCAGCATCCCGGACGGCGCCGAGGCGGCCGCGCCGGCCAGGTTCATCTTCCCGTTGGCGCGCCGGATCAGGTGGAGGTCGGCGCCCTTCACCTCCAGGGCGGTGACCGTCAGGCGCCGGCTCCACAGCGAGGAGAGCGCCAGGTCCAGCCTCAGCTGGCGCACCTGGCCCAGCTTCCCGAAGAAGCCCGGGGGATTGTCCACCGTGAGGCCCTTGAGGGTGACGCTGGGCCCCGTCAGGAGGCTGAGGCGGAGGGACTCGATGCCCACCGGCTGGCCCAGGGCCAGCGAGGCCCGGCGCTCGGCCTCGGCCCGGGCGGAGTCGGTGGAGGCCAGCAGGGGCAGGAGGAGGACGGCCAGGAAGAGGAGGGCGGCGAGGGAGAGGGAGAGCTTGAGGAGGCGGCGCCGGCGGGAGGGGGGAGGCCCCTGCCTGCGCTCGCTCACGGGGCCAGGGCCAGGTCGAGGACCTTCCCCGGCAGGAGCATCAGCTCGTCGGCCCCGTCCAGGCGGGCATAGACCGAGGTCCCTTCGCGGCGGCCCAGTTCCAGGCGGTGCACGCGCGGCTCCGTGCCTTCCTGGAGGGTGAAGCGGATTTCGACCGGCGCGGGGGCCAGTCCGTACTCCTGCCAGCGCACGTCCCCGAGGGTTTCCCAACGCTCGGCCGCCAGGGAGGAGAGGCAGGAGGCCAGGGCGGCGACGTCGGACGGGAAGCCCTTCCCCGCGGCGTCGAAGGCGAGGTCGTTACCGGGCCTGCGGATCTCCAGTTTCTGGAGGCTGGCCATGGGGAAGGCCTGGAGGAAAAGGGACCTCAGCTCCGCCAGTCTGGGGGTCAGCAGGGCTCCGGTCGAGGGAGGCATCCAGAACAGGAGGTCCTCGCCCTCTACGGTCAGGGGGATCTGCCCGGTCTGGGGGTCGGGTGGGCCCATCCCCAGGACCTGCTCCTGCCCGTCCCCGAAGCCGAGGACGATGCGTCCGGCGGAGGTCTCGGTCCGCCTTCCGGTCTCGATGGCGCCGGCCTCCAGGGCCTTGAGGATGCCGCCCGGACCGCGATCCCAGGCCTCCGTCCCCAGGGGGCAGGGGTGGGGTTCCAGGCATTCCCAGGCGGCGCCGCGATGGGCGAAGACCCAGGTCGCCGCGGGGGTCTCGATGCGGATCCGGTTGGCGTTGGTCCAATCCTGGGACAGGATGCGCCGGGAACGGAACTGCCTCGGCTCGCGGGCCAGGTCCTCCATGCGGCGCAGATGGACGGTCATCACGCTGGAGGTGCCCAGGGGGCGGGCGTAGCAGGTCAGGTAGTTCTCGAAGGGCTGGGGCGGGATCCTGGCCCCGATCGCATAGCCGGCCGGATCCTTCTGGAGGTCGCTCCAGACGCGGACCTCCAGGCCGGGGTGGTCCAGGCCGTAGGGGGCGAAGTCCGTCACCTCGTCGGAAACGAAGGTCTCGGCGTTGAGGGAGAGGGCCGAGAGGGACTGCTCCACTTCCGCCTCCCCGGCGACGGCCTTCAGCGGCTCCTGGAGGCGCCATCCGGCCGGGGTCTTCTCCGCCAGGAGGCGGCGGTCCGGGTAGGCCAGGGCGATCCGGACGGCGTTCTCCTTCGTGACGCGAAGCAGGGTCTTGTCGCGCCAGTCGTTGAGCGGCTTGCGCAGGAGGTCGGCCGTCTCCTTGGGCAGGAGGAGGACCTCGGTCTTCCCGGTCCTGCAGGCGAAGGCGGCCTGGCCGTCCGAGGCCTCGGCGCCGAGGACCAGGCCCGCGAGCTCGGTCTCCCCGCGGCAGACGGACACGGAGGCGGCGGGCGGCGTGAGGCCCTGGGCGGATCCGGGCGCGACCCCTTCCAGGTGGGGGGGGATCTGGAGGGACTCCAGGGAGGACAGGAGGTCCGTGAGGCTCTTCCCTGCGCCGGTCTTCAGGGGCTCGGTCATGCGCCAGGCGCC
>JAHFOU010000060.1:6990-8575 GCA_023261525.1 Planctomycetota bacterium
TTGGACCTCTCGAAGGCGATCCGCGCCGTCCCCTGGCGCAGGACCACCCGGCTGGCCTCCGCGGCCTGGAACGCGGGGAAGGCGGGGCCGGTCTCCTCCATCTGGGAGCGGGACTTCCCGGTCTCGAAGAACCAGGCGTAGCCCCCGAAGGCCAGGACCAGGACGAGGAGGACGGACGTGGTCCGGGACCGCATCAGAACCTCCGGCACATCCAGACGACGAGCCCGATCAGGACCAACACGCACGGGCCGCCGCACAGGACGGGAAGCCAGGCCTTGCGCTTATCCTCCTCCGGCATGCGCAAGGTCGCGGCATCGGCCTTGGCGCTGATGCCGATGGACTCCTGGCGGTCCAGGAGCCAGTAGACGCTGTTGGAGAGGAAGTCCTTGTTCGCGGGGCTGCTCGACAGGGTCAGGGAGGCGGCGATGTCGGAGTCGCCCAGGATGACGGCCCGCCCGCCCCCGTCCGCCTCCAGGGCCACGCCCAGGCAGTGCGGGCCCTTGCGGTCCAGGCGCCGGTCCGGCGCGAGGGGCTTCAGGGTGAGGTCCCTCAGGTCGTGCTTGGCCCAGGAGTCCGCCGAGGACATCAGCAGGGGGGCCACCCGCATGCCCGCGGGGGGGGCTCCTGGCGAGGGCTCCACGGGACGGGCCCCGAGGAGGATCATCGGGGTCTGCTGGCCCATACCCCGGGTGATGGGATGGGGCGCGAAGGTGTCGGTCATGAAGAGCTCGCTGTGCGGGGCCGACTGGCGGTCGAACTGGACCGCATGCTTGGGGTCGATCACGAGCTCGTCGCGCGGGGAGACCCCCCAGCGCGCGACCAGCTCCTCCAGGCCCGTCTGCAGGAGCCCCTTGTTGCCCGGTCCCGGCTCGGCGTCCATCAGGACCAGGAGACGGCCCCCGTGGAGGAGGTACTCGTTCAGGAGGTCCTGCTCGGCCGGCGTGTAGACCGCCGTGGGCCCGGCGAGGATGGCCAGGTCGGCCCTTCCCTGCAGGGGGCGGCTCAGGGTCGTCTCCTCGATCTTCAGGCTCTGGTTGTCCAGGTAGTCCTTGAAGATGGCGAGGCTCCGCGGGTTCTTCTCGTCGGACAGGGACTGCTCGCCGTGCCCGGTCAGGTAGACGATCCGGGCCTCCTTGGCCGTGAGCACGCTGCCCAGGGCCGAGGAGATCGCGTCCTCCGCCTTGAAGGACTGGACCCGGCGCGGCTCGTCGGACTGCCCGGACCGGTCCGCATCCCCCAGCGAGCTCTCCGAGACGGTCTTGCGGTGGCTCCCGCAGCGCAGGGCCACGGAGTTCATCTCCACGCGGCCGGTGTCCAGGAGGTCCCGGGCCAGGACCTTGGCCTTCTGGTCGTCGAGGTAGGGGTCGACGCGGTCCACCTGGAGGGAGGGGCAGGCCTCCTTGTAGCGGTCCAGGAGGCTGTAGATGCGCTCCCTCAGCTCGAATTCGAAGCCGTTGGACGGGTGGAAGAAGACGGCGATGCGCACCGGGTCCTTCTGCTTGGCGGCGCCCTCCCTGAGCAGGGTGAGGGTCTTGTCGCTCAGGGTGTGTTCGCCCTTGGCGGTCCAGTCCCAGGTCCGGTCCAG
>JAHFOU010000060.1:8585-9930 GCA_023261525.1 Planctomycetota bacterium
AGGCGGTGGGCCAGGAAGTTCAGGATGACGAGCAGGGCCGCCGCCAGCAGGGCGGCGAAGCCGGCGTCCAGGCCCGAGACCAGTCTGCGGTTTCGGTTCATTTCCATGACCTCGAGGCCAGGACCTTCACCGTGATGAAGAGGCAGGCCCAGGCCACGGAGAGGGGATAGAAGACGTGGCCCAGGCTTCCCAGGCCCTGGCAGAAGTCCCCGAGCAGGGTGTGGGAGCCCATCGGGAGCACGTTGAGGTACTCCAGGGTCTTGCGCAGCCAGTCCCACTGGGCCTTGTCGGCGAACATGGGGGGGCCGAAGAGCAGGGCCGTGAGGGCCGTGCAGGACAGCAGGGCCGCTACGATCTGGCTGGTGCAGAGGGCCGAGGCCAGGCAGCCGACCGCCACGGCCATGACGCCCACCAGGGCGATCCCCAGGTAGGTCCCGCCCAGGAGCTTCCAGTCGAGGCCCTTCTGGCCCAGGATGAAGAAGTAGCCCAGGGAGGGGAGCCAGAGGAGGGCGTAGTAGAGGAGGGCCCCGAGGTACTTGGCCAGGACGACCTGGACGTCGGTGACCGGGGCGGTGAGCAGGGCCTCGATGGTCCCCGTCCGCTTCTCCTCCGAGAAGAGGCGCATGGTGATGGCCGAGATCAGGAAGATCTGCACGAACCAGGACACGATGAAGCCCGCGAAGAAGCGGAACACCAGGTCCTTCAGCGCGAAGGGGGTCTGGGGGTCGAAGCTCAACAGGACGTACATGAAGCAGAAGCCGGAGACCAGCAGGGAGAGGATGCCGCAGGCGTAGGCCACGGGGGACAGGAAGATGGCCTGCATCTCCCGCTTGAGCAGGGCCAGGAAGGCGCTCATGCCGCCGCCTCGCCCTGCTGGCCGCGCACGGCCTCGAGGAAGACGTCCTCGAGGGTCCTCGCGTCCCGGTGGAGCTCGCGCAGGGTCCAGCCCCGCTCGCGGGCCAGGGCCGAGATCGGCTCTCGCAGGTCCTGCCCGGCCTCGGCGCTCAGCCGGAAGCGGACCCAGCCGGGGCCGCCCTCCGCGCCCTGGACTTCCGCGACGTCCCGGGTCCCCGGGAGGGCGCCCAGGGCGGCGCGGGCGTCATCCGCCTTAGCCTTCAGCTCCACGCTGACCGCGGCCTCGCGCTGGAGGCGGGACTTGAGCGCGTCGATCCGGTCGTCCACGGCGATGCGGCCCTGCCGGATGATGACCACCCGGGAGCAGACCGCCTCCACCTCGGGCAGGATGTGGCTGGAGACCAGGATGGTGTGCTGGGCGCCCAGGGACTGGATGAGCTGGCGCACCTGGATGATCTGGGTGGGGTCCAGGCCGATGGTGGGCTCGTCC
>JAHFOU010000376.1 GCA_023261525.1 Planctomycetota bacterium
TCTTCGCGAAGGCCCTCACGCCCAGGAGGTCCACGTACTGGCCCAGGACGCGGACGGCCTCCTTCACGTGCTCCGCCTTGTCGGAGTCCATGCGGACCCCGTCGCGGTGCTCCAGGTTCCAGGTCCCTTGGCCCACGTTCAGGGTGACAGGGTGGCCGCCCAGCTGATGCACGGCGACCTCCATGGAGGCCCGGGTCCGAAGGGAGGAATCGAAAAACAACATCCCGATGGACCGGCCGTTCAGGCTCCCGACCGTCTGGCCCTTCTTCAGGCGGGCGGCCAGGTCCAGCCAGGACTCGAACTCCTTGGCGCCGAGATCGGCGGGGCTGAGGAGGTGGCGCGGCTTCATCGGGTCTTGGCCAGGATGGCCAGCATCTCATCCACGTGCTCCTCCTTTAACAGCAGGGGCGGCATGAGGCGCAGGACCCCGGGGCCCTCGCCCACGACCAGGCCGGCCTCCAGCAGGCGCCTCGCCAGGTCCGCGGCCCCCCCTCCCACCTCGATCCCCAGGAGGAGGCCCAGGCCCCTCACCCCGGCGTAGGGCGCGCCGAGCCGGGCGATCCCGGACCGGATCCGCGTCTCCAGGCGGGCGGCGGACTCCCAGACCTTCTCGCGGGAGAGGATCCTGAGCGTGGCCGCGGCGGCGGCGCAGACCACGGGGCCCCCGCCGAAGGTGGAGCCGTGGTCGCCCAGCGCGATGGTCTTGGCGATCCGCTCGTGGATCCAGGTGACCCCGATGGGGAGTCCGCTGGCCACGCCCTTGGCGCTGGTGGCCAGGTCGGGCTCCACGCCCCAGTGCATTCCGACCATCCTCTTCCCGGTGCGGCCGAGGGCGGTCTGGACCTCATCGAAGATCAGGCAGGCGCCCTGCTTGGCCGTGAGCTCCCGGGCGGTGCGGAAGTAGGCCGCGTCGGCCGTGCGCATCCCGGCCACCGACTGCACCGGCTCCAGGAGGACGGCGGCCGTCTTTTCCGTGACCGCGGCCTTCAGCGCACCCAAGTCCCCGAAGGGGATCTGGCGGGTGCCGGGGGCCTCGGGGCGGAAGCTGCGGTACTTCGGGATCCCGCAGACGGAAAGGGCCGCCAGGCTGCGGCCGTGGAAGGAGCCCTCGGTGAAGAGGATCTCCTCGCGGCCGGTGAACTTCCGGGCCATCTTCATGGCGGCCTCGTTGGCCTCGGCCCCGGAATTGGTCAGGAAGACCTGGGTCAGTCCGGGATACCCGAAGGCCACCAGGGCCTCGGCGGCCTCGCCCCGGACGGCGTGGGGGACGGCATTGGAGTAGAAGAGGAGGCGGCCCGCCTGCTCCCGGATGGCCGCGACCACCTCGGGGTGGCAGTGGCCCGTGGAGGCCACGGCGTGCCCCCCGTAGAAGTCCAGGTACCGCTTCCCGGCGGCGTCCCAGAGGCAGGGCCCTTCCCCCCGGACGGGCTCGAAGCCCATCTTGGCGTAGGTGCGGAGCTGGTACGTCTCTTCCTTGGTCACCGTCTTGGTCAGGGTCACGGCCAGGTCCCCGGGTACTCCAGGCCCGTGGTCTCGGGCCAACCCATCATCAGGTTCAGGTCCTGGACGGCCTGGCCGGCGGCACCCTTGACCAGGTTGTCCACGGCCGAGAGGAGGACGGCGTCCTTGCCCTTGGCGGCCACGGAGACGTCCGCGAAATTGGTGCCGGCCACCACGCCCGCCCGGGGCGGATCCGCCAGCACGCGCACGAAGGACTCGCCCTGGTATTGGAGGCGGTACATGGCCGCCAGGTCCTCGGACTTCATCGGCAAGGGAAGGGACGCCACGGCCGTCGTGGAGATCCCGCGGACCATGGGCGCGGAGTGGGGGATGAAGAGGAGATCCAGCTCCCGGGCGCCCAGGTCGGTCAGGGCCTGGACGATCTCCCCGACGTGCTGGTGGTTCAGGACCCGGTAGGCCCGGAAATCCTCGGCGCGGAAGGGATGATGGGTCTTGTCGGAAGGCTCCGCCCCCGAGCCCGAGGAGCCCGTGGCGGCGCTGAGGATGACGCGGCCCTTGAGCAGGCCCTCCCGGGCGAGCGGGGCCAGGGCCAGGATGGCTCCGGTCGGGAAGCACCCGGGGCAGGCCACCCGGCGGGCCTTCTTGATCTGGTCGCGGAAGCACTCCGTCTGTCCATAGACGAAGGAAGGGATGAGGTCGGGCGCGGCGTGGGGCTTGCCGTAGGCGGCCTCCCAGGCCTTGGCATCCCTCAGCCGGAAGTCGGCCGAGAGGTCCAGGATGAGGCGGTCCTTGTCCGCGAAGGGCCTCACCCGGCTCATGGCCTCCCCGTGGGGCAGGGCGAAGAAAACGGCGTCGCAGTTCGCGGCCACCCTGTCCATGGGGTCGTCCGAGAAGAGCCGGTCGGCGTGGTGGCCCAGGTTGGGGTGCACGGAGCCGATGGCCTTCCCGGCCTTGGAGCGGGAGGTCATGGCCACGACCTCCACGTGCGGGTGGTAGAGGAGGAGGCGCAGGAGCTCGGAGCCGCCGTAGCCCGAGGCCCCGACGATGGCGACCTTCAGGCGATCAGGCAACGCCCCAGACCCTCTCGCGCACGAACTCCCCGAGGGCCTGGCCGGAGGTGCGGGCGTTGATGGCCTTGATCCCCATGGAGCTCTCGATGAAGGAGACCCCCACCTGGTTGTCGGTGGCCGGGCCGCTGATCACGTCGATCGTGATCCCGTACTTCCTCAACTGTTCGACGGCACCCCAGGCGGCCACGGGGTCGTTGGCGCAGCAGACCTG
>JAHFOU010000377.1 GCA_023261525.1 Planctomycetota bacterium
AAGACGGCCCCCGGGGCGGTGCCCGCGCCGTTGGGGTCATCGGAGGGGGTGTTGTTGTAGGCCCGCCAAACGTAGCTGAAGGACTGGTCGGCGTACTGGCGGATGGCCTCCGAGACCTGGAGGCTGGCGTTCAGGGCCAGGTTGCCCTCCTCAGTGGTCTCGGTCAGCTGGGTCACGGTCGGGATCAAGGCCATCAAGGCCAGGACGGCCACGGAGAGTACCACGGCGGCAATCATCACTTCGATGAGGGTGAACCCGGCGCGGCCGTTACTACCCATGGACAGGACCTCCTTCGGCAACCGGACGGCCATGGCCCCGGAAGGGGCTGTAGGCTCCTGGCTTTGCGTCCCCGTCTTTCGGCGGGTTTGCCCGTTCGGGACCGGTCGAATCCAGACTAGCATGCTGTAGCACGTTGTCAAGGGGGGGAAGGATGTTCCTCCCGCCAGGCGTTCCACTTCGCGGGATCGGGCCCCAGGTTCTGGCGGGTGAGGCGCTGGAGCGCGCTCTCGGCGTCCTGGCGCACGTCGCGGTCCTCGTCCTTCAGGGCCTCGATCAGGGCCGGCACGGCCTCGGCGTCGTCCAGGGCGGCCAGGGCCTGGGCGGCCCGGGCCCTCACGCGCGGGTGCCCGTCGGCGAGGGCCTTGCGCAGGGCCGGCAGGGAGGCCCGGTCCCCCAGCTTGCCCAGCTCCAGGACGGCCTGGCGGCGGTTCTCGGGGTTGGCGTCCTCCAGAGCCTTGCGGAAGTACGGGGCGGCGGCGGGATCCCGGTGACGGGCCAGGACCGTGGCGGCGCGGCGGGCCAGCTCGCCCGTGGGCGACTGCTCCAGGACCTCCCGGACCGCCGGCAGGATGCGGGGGCGCAGGCTCTCCGTCTCCGCGAGGGTGCCCAGGGAGGAGAGGGCCCCCAGGCGGACCTGGGGCTCGGGGGCCTTGAGGCAGGCCAGGACCTCGTCCACGCAGGCCGGATCGGGGTGGACGGCCAGAAGCTGGAGGGCGCCCAGGCGGACCTCGGGGGTCCCGGAGCCCAGGGCCTCTTTGAGATAGGGGATGGCCCTCGGCCCCATGGCGGCCATGCGGGCCTGGGCCTTCTGCCGGGTCTCCTCGGAGGGGGCCCGGGCCTGGGCGATCAGCTCCAGAAGCTGGGCCTTGAGATCCCCGGCGGGCGAGGGGGCGGAGGTCCGGCGCGCGACGGAGGCCAGGTCCCTGCCGAGGGCCGCGGCCTGGAGGCCCAGGACGGCCGGGGCCCCGGCGCCGAGTTCGAGGGCCTTGCGGAAATCGGAGGCGGCCAGGTCGTAGCGGTTTCCGCCCAGGGAGGAGGCCCTCAACCGGGCCCGTCCCAGGGCGGCGTCCCGGCGCAGGGGCTCGGACGCGGCGTTCAGGATCCTGCCGTAGGCCGCCAGGGCCGCCTCGGCGTCCCCGGACGCGGCGAGCAGGTGGGCGTCCAGGAGGGCCGCCGCATCGTCGTCCCGGATGGCCCGGGCAGCCGCCAGGGCCTTGCGGGCGCCTTCCAGATCGGCACAGGCCCAGCGGATGCGGGCCAGGGCCAGCTGGTGCTCCGCGCGGGAGGGATCCAGGGCCACGGCCTTTTCCATGTCGGCGAGGGCCTTGCCGGGTTGCCCGGCCGCCAGGAGGATTTCGGCCCGGCGACGGCGCAGGAAGGCCTCCACGCCGGTCGGAGGGAGGGGATCCAGCCAGGGGCCGCCTTGGGGCGGGAGGGCGAGCTTGAGGCGATAGGCCGCTTCGGTCAGCCCCACGGCCTTGTCGGCCAGGTCCACGAAGGTCTTCTCGGGGCCATTTTCGAAGAGGAGCAGGAGGCGGTCGGGGGCATAGCAGGGCACCAGGGTCATGCCGTGGCGCTGGGCGGTCTCCGCATAGAGCACGGCCAGGATCTCGGGCGCGGCCCGGCCCGTCTGGAGCAGGGCGGTCAGGCTCAGGTTCTGGGGTTCGGCGCCGGGCTCTTCGGAGGCGTAGCCCTTCTCCTGGGTCAGGTAGTGGAGCAGGGTCTCCAGGCGGGCGCGGGCGTCGGGGGCCTCGGCCATGCGCTTCTTGGCCCCTTCGGCCAGGGCGTCCAGCCTCGTGGAGACGCGGGCCTTATTCAGAACCGGGGAGAGCTCGGATTCCAGGGCCAGGACGGGGGCGGAAAGGCCTTCGGGTTCGGCCGGGGCCGCCAGGGCGGCCGCAACCATCCAGGTGGCGGACAACAAGAGGGGGACGAAGCGCATCCGCCCCATGCTAGCCCAGGCGGCGGGTCAGGTCCAGGATGCCCGCCGCGGGGTCCGCGCCCAGATGGAGATGGACGACCTTGAGTCCGCGGCGCTCCAGGGCCATCCGGTCCCCGAGGGCCTGGGCCTGGAGGAGGGCGCCCAGGTCCCCTTTCGCCTCGGCTGTGAGCAGGAGGAAGCGTCCTCCCGGAGGCCCGGCCTTGTGGTACTGCCCGGTGGAGTGGAGGTAGCGCGGGCCGTACCCCAGCGTGACGGGCAGGTCCAGGCGCTTCCTCAGCGCGGCCCTCAGGGCCTTCAGGGTCTCGTCCGTCCCGGGGGCGGGATCCAGGAAGGCCAGGATGGCGGCGTAGTCCCCGGCGCGGGGCGGGGTGAGCAGGGCCTCCAGGTTTCCCGCCGGGGCCAGGGGGGCGACCGTACCCTCGAGGATGCGCCGGGTCATCTCCTTGCTCTCGGCCACGTCGGGCTCATCGAAGGGGTTCACGCCGAGGAGGGCCCCCGCGGCGGCCACGGCGACCTCCCA
>JAHFOU010000378.1 GCA_023261525.1 Planctomycetota bacterium
CACCCGGCTCCCCGGCGCCACCCTCACCCTGGTCGGCGCACCCAAGCAGCTCTCGGCCCTGGAGAAACCCCTGTCCCTGGAGGGGCTCAAGCGCCTGGCGGCCGGGCGGGGGGTGGCGGACCGGGTGAGGTTCACGGGGGAGCTCCACGGCGAGGCGCTCGAGCGGGCCTACGCCGAGGCCGACCTCTTCGTCTACCCTTCCCGCTACGAGAACTTCGGCTTCCCCCTGCTGGAGGCCGCGGCCCGGGGCATCCCCCTGCTTTGCACCCGGGTGGGGGTGGCCCCGGAGATCCTGAAGGAGGGCGTGACGGGGCGCACCATCACGACGGATCCCGCGGACATCGCCGCCCAGGTCCTGGCCCTGGCCGCCTCCTCCCCCTGGCAGGCCGCGGCCCGCCACGCGCGGGAGGAGGTCCTGCCGAAGCACTCCTGGGATGCGGCCGCCGGGCGTTGCCAGCGTCTCTACGAGAGCCTGCTGGGCTAGGCGATGTCCTTCAATTCCGTCACCTTCCTGCTCCTCCTGCCGGCGGTCGTCCTCCTGTCCGCGGCCCTCCGGAGCCGCCTGAGGCTCCAGAACCTCTTCCTCCTGGCCTTCAGCCTCTTCTTCTACGGCTACTGGGACTGGCGCTTCCTCCTGCTGATGATGGCCACCATCGGGGTGGACTACTCGGTGGCCCTGAGGATCGCCGCTTCCGCCTCTCCCGTCGCGCGCCGACGCTGGCTCCTGCTCAGCCTGGTCTCCAACCTGGGCCTGCTGGGGACCTTCAAGTACTACGACTTCTTCGCCGCCAGCCTTTCGGCCCTGCTGGCCCGGATGGGGGTGCAGGCCAGCCTCCCCATGCTGAACCTGATCCTTCCCATCGGGATCTCGTTCTACACCTTCCAGTCCCTCTCCTACACCCTGGACGTCTACTGGAAGCGCATGGAGCCCGTGCGGAGGCTTTCGGACTTCGCCCTCTTCGTCTCCTTCTTCCCCCATCTGGTGGCCGGGCCCATCATGCTGGCCAGGGACTTCATCCCCCAGCTCGAGCGGCCGAAGCGCCCGACCGCGGCCCAGGTCCGGGAGGGGGCCTACCTGGTCCTGTACGGGCTATTCCTCAAGATCGCCGTCGGGGATGCGGCGGCCGGCATCGTGGATTCCTCCCTGGCCGACACGGAGAGCGGCTGGATCGCCGTGCTGTCGGGGGCCTTCGCCTTCTCCCTGCAGATCTACGGGGACTTCGCCGGCTACAGCAACATCGCCCGGGGTTGCGCCAAGCTCCTGGGGGTGGAACTCATGGTCAACTTCGCGAACCCCTACACCTCGACCTCCATCACCGAGTTCTGGCGGCGCTGGCACATCTCCCTGTCCACCTGGCTGCGCGACTACCTCTACGTCCCGCTGGGGGGGAACCGCCTGGGATTCCGGCGCGCCTGCCTGAACCTGATGATCGTCATGCTCCTGGGCGGGCTCTGGCACGGGGCCCGCTGGACCTTCGTCGTCTGGGGCGGCCTCCACGGCCTCTACCTGGTGATCCACAAGCTGATGCTGAGACGGGGGGAGCCGCCGGTCTCGGGCCCCGCCGTCCGCGTCCTCAAGGGGCTCGGGATCTTCGTCCTGGTCAGCCTGACCTGGATCTTCTTTAGGGTCCAGGACCTGGGGGATGCCCTGAGCCACTTCAGGAGCCTGGCGACCCTGAGGCCGGGAGGCAACTGGTCCCCGGACAGCCTCCTGCATCTCGCCGTGGTCTTCGCTTTCGTCCTGCCGTTCGAGATGATGTCCCGGTTCTCGCGGGGGTGGGATCTGGCCCCCTTGCGCTGGCCATGGTGGCTGAGGGGCCCGCTCTACGCGTTCCTGGTCTGGTCGGTCTTTGGAGGCATTGGTGGACAGCACAATTTCATCTACTTCCAGTTCTGAACGCCCCGGCTGGGGGCTGGGAGCCATGCTCCTGCTTCTCCTGGCGGCGAAGCTGGCCTTCCCGGGCCGGGAGCGGGCGGACGTGCCGGGCTTCGACAAGGCGAATCCCTACCGCTTCGACCTGTCCCAGGTGGCCGGGAGCCCTCCGGAGCTCCTCGTGGTGGGGGATTCCCGCATGGGCCGGATCTCCTTCGGGGACTTTGCGAGGGGCTATGGGGCTCAGGCCCAGAAGGGCCTGGTCTGGTCGGTGGGGAGCGGCTCCCTCCCGCCCATGCTGGAGCATCTGGCTTCCCTGGGGGTGCAGCCTCCGGTGCTGGTGCTGGGGGCCTCGCCGCTGTCCATGGGGCTTGGTCACTTCGAGAGGAACTACCGGACCGGCCTCGATCCCGACATGGCCCAGAAGGACAAGGCCAGGCTCTGGGAGGCCTGGCTGAGGCACCGCGTCCTGGACCCGGTCACCTTCCTTCCCGACGAGAGCGGCCCTGAACTCGTGACGCGCCGGCTCCAGGAGCGCCGGAAGACCCTGCTACCCGACCTTCCCGACGATCCCCAGGCCGAGCGCAGGAGCCGGCCGGTCTCGGTCTCCAACTACCGCTTCTACTTCAAGCGGGAGCCGAAGCCGGATGCGGGGACGGTGGAGGCCACGATCCGGGCCCTGCGCGCCTGCCGAGCGCGGGGACAGCGGGTGGTGATGGTCAGGCTCCCCGTCTCCGAGGAGATCCTCGGGATGGAGGATGCCTGGGGGGCCCGGGCCATGCTCCGGCACATCGCCGAGGCCGCCCAGGTTCCCCTCGTCGACCTCAACGACCTGCCCGAGGGGGCTTCGCTCCGCGCCGCCATCTTC
>JAHFOU010000379.1:0-2159 GCA_023261525.1 Planctomycetota bacterium
GGATCTCGGGGACGGGCCGGAGGCCGTAGAGGGCCATGCCGATGGCGGCCCCGATGATGCCGCTCTCGGCCAGGGGGGTGTCGATGACCCGCTCGGCGCCGAACTCGGCCTGAAGGCCCTCGGTCGCGCGGAAGACGCCGCCGGCCTTGCCCACGTCCTCGCCGAGGAGGACGACGCGCTCGTCGCGGGCCATCTCGCCCTTCAGGGCGGAGGTCACGGCCTGGATCAGCGTCATCTCGCTCATGCGCGGGGCTCCTGGAGAGGTGGGCAGATTGTCGCGGGGGGAGGCATGGGGGTCAAGGCGCCGGAGAGGATACGATGTCCGCCATGGAGATCGCCCAGGCCACGGCTCCCTCCGACCTCGCCCAGGTCCGGGCCCTCTTCGAGGAATACGCCGCCTGGGTGGGGGTGGACCTCTGCTTCCAGGGCTTTCCCGCGGAGCTGAAAGGCCTGCCCGGGGCCTATGCCCCGCCCCGGGGCCGCCTCTTCCTGGCCCGCGCGGGGAGCGAGACGGCCGGATGCGTCGGCTTGAGGCCGATCGAGGAGAACCTCTGCGAGATGAAGCGTCTCTACGTGCGTCCCGCCTTCCGCGGACGGGGTCTCGGGCGCACGCTGGTGGAGAAGGTGGTCTGGGAGGCCCGGGACCTCGGTTACCGGGCCCTGAGGTTGGATACCCTGCCGAAGATGGTTTCCGCGGCGATGCTGTACCGGGCGATGGGTTTCGCGCCCTGTCCGCCCTATTATGACACCCCGCTGGAGGGCACGGTGTTCCTGGAACTCGTCCTGTGACGGGGAAGGCGGTTTCCGTCGGCGGGGGCGAGGTCGCCCCCGGCGGCATCGTCGTCACCCAGGAATACACCAAGGTGCGCCACCTTCTGGAATCCGGCTGCCCCCTCGTCTTCCTGACCGGAGGTGCCGGCACGGGGAAGACCACCCTGATCCGCTACCTGCGGGGCGCCCTGGACAAGAAGATGGCCGTCGTGGCGCCCACCGGCGTGGCCGCCCTCAACGTGGGCGGGGCCACCATCCATTCCTTCTTCCGCCTCCCCCCGAAGATCCACGAGGAGGAGGACATCAAGCTCGTCCACGGCCGGAAGCTGTACCAGGCGCTCGAGATCCTGATCGTCGACGAGGTCTCCATGGTGCGCTGCGACCTGATGGACAGCATGGACCGCTTCCTGCGCAAGAACCGGGGGCACGAGGTCCCCTTCGGCGGTGTCCAGGTCCTCCTGATCGGCGACCTCATCCAGCTCCCGCCAGTGGTGCCCCCGTACGAGCGCGAGGCCCTCAAGGCCCGGGGTTATGCCACGCCCTTCTTCTTCAGCGCCCGTTGCCTGCAGGAGGCCTCCCTGGCTCCCGTGGAGCTGACCCATGTTTTCCGCCAGACGGACCGCCACTTCGTCTCCCTGCTCGACAGCCTGAGGATGGGCGAGGGCCTGGAGGCCGCCACCGGGGAGATCAACCAGCACTGCTTCCGGGCCGAGGCCTCGGCTGCCGACCTCACCCTGACCTGCACCAACCACGAGGCCGACCGGATCAACCGGGAGGCTCTGGGGGGGCTGGACACCCGGGAGCATCTGTTTCAAGGCGTGATCGAAGGGAAGTTCTCGATCGAGAAGGACAAGCTTCCCTCGCCCATGGAGTTGAGGCTGAAACCGGGTGCGAGGGTGATGTTCACCCGCAATGACGACCAGAAGCGCTGGGTCAACGGCACCCTGGGGGTGGTGCGTCAGGCCGCCGAGGGCCGGCTCCAGGTGGAGCTCCTCCATGCCGGCCGCGGCGCGGTCCTGGACGTCCAGCCGGTGAGCTGGGAGACCATCCGCTACACCTACGACGAGACCCAGGACCGCATCGTCTCTCAGATGGTGGGGCGGTACACCCAGTACCCGGTGATGCTGGCCTGGGCCGTGACCATCCACAAGAGCCAGGGCAAGACCCTGGACAACGTGCTCGTCGATCTTGGCAGCGGGGCCTTCGCCTCGGGCCAGGCCTACGTGGCCCTGAGCCGGTGCCGGACCCTGGAGGGCTTGAGGCTGGCCCGGCCGATCCGTCAGAGCGATGTCACCTGCGATCCCCGCGTGAAGCGCTTCCACGCCGCCCTGGCGGCCATGGGGGGAGACGGGGATGAAGAAAAAGACATGTTATCCGTGTAATCATGT
>JAHFOU010000379.1:2169-2740 GCA_023261525.1 Planctomycetota bacterium
GACGCCCTCACCGAAACCCTGTACCACGGCGGCTCAGGGAAGGCGGCCCGCAGGCTCCCGCCGGAGGTGATCCAGCGTGCCCTTCGAAAACTCGACATGCTTAACGCGGCCAGCGCCCTCGGGGACCTGCTTTCCCCTCCCGGGAACCACCTGGAGTCCCTCCGGGGGGATCTCCGAGGGTGCCACAGCATCCGGGTTACCAGCCAATGGAGGCTGGTGTTCCGCTGGGAAGGCTCGGATGCTCACGATGTCCGGCTTGTGGACTACCACTGAGGAGGTGTCATGATCCCTGCCCATCGCGTCCCCACCCATCCCGGCGAGATCCTCCGCGAGGAGTTCCTGAAACCCCTCGGCGTCACCCAGGTCGCCCTGGCGGCCCACCTGGAGATCCCCCTCCAGCGGGTCAACGAGCTGGTGCGGGGCAAGCGGGGCGTCACTCCCCAGACCGCCTGGCTCCTGGCCCAGGCCTTCGACACCTCGCCTGAATTCTGGCTCAACCTCCAGGCCGTTCATGACCTGGCGAAGAGCCGTCCCGCCCATCCCGTCCAGCGGCTGAAGAGGGCGAGCTAGA
>JAHFOU010000061.1 GCA_023261525.1 Planctomycetota bacterium
CCTGGCGTCCCGGGTCAGGGCCACGGTCGCGTCGGTGCTGTTGGAGCCGGTCCCGGCGATCACGGGCACGCGGCCCCGGGCGCGGCGGACGACGCGCGTCACCACCTGGGCCCTCTCGGCGGCGCTCAGGGTGACGGCCTCCCCCGTGGTCCCGCAGGGGGCGATGGCATCGGTGCCGCAGGCGATCTGCCAGTCCACCAGGGCGTCCAGGCGCTTGAGGTCCACCGAGCCGTCCCGGAGGAAGGGGGTGACGAGGGCGACGACGGATCCCTGGATCATGCGTTCTCCTTGGAAAGGACCTGGCGGATCATGCCGATGCCCTCATCGATCTCCCCCGCCGTGACGTCCAGCGGCGGGCGCACCCTCAGGCCCCGGGGGCCGCACTGCAGGATGAGGAGGCCGTGGGCATAGAGGGCCTTGCGCACGTGCTCCCTCACCTGGGGCGTGGGCAGGTCGACCGCGCAGAGCAGGCCCCTCCCCCGCACGGCGGACAGGAGGGCGGGGAACTCCCGGGCCAGGTCCCTCAGGCCGGCCAGGAGGCGCTCCCCTTGCGCGGCGGCGTTGGCCACCAGGCCCTCCTCCTGGAGGATCTCCAGGTAGCGGGTGGCCCGAACCATGTCGGTCAGGTTGCCGCCCCAGGTGGAGCCGATGCGGCTGGGCTCGACGAAGACGTTGTCCTTCACCTCGTCGACGCGTTTCCCGCCGAAGACCCCGCAGACCTGCATCTTCTTGCCGAAGGCGATGAGGTCGGGGGCCATGCCCATGTGCTGGAAGGCCCACATCCTCCCGGTGAGGCCGACGCCGGTCTGGACCTCGTCGAAGATCAACAGGGCCTCCTCCTCGTCCGCGATGCGGCGCAGGAGGCGGAGGAACTCCGGGCGGAAGTGGTTGTCCCCCCCCTCGGACTGGATGGGCTCGATGAGGATGGCGGCGATGTCGTGGCGATGGGTCCGGAAGGCCCTGCGGATCTCCCGCTCCGAGCGGTCCTCGGCCTCCCGGGTCAGCGCCAGGCCGTCCTTCCCGTAGCGGATCTTGGGGTTCTCGACCCGGGGCCAGTCGAACTTCGGGTAGTACTTCGTCTTGCGCGGGTCGGCGGTATTGGTCGTGGAGAGGGCGTAGCCCGAGCGGCCGTGGAAGGCCTCCCGGAAGTGGAGGATGCGGGAGCCCTTCTCGCCCCGCCCGGCCGCCAGGTTCTTGCGCACCTTCCAGTCGAAGGCGACCTTCATGGCGTTCTCCACGGCCAGGGTCCCTCCTTCCACCAGGAAGAGGCGGTGGAAGCCCCGGGGCGCCGCCACCCGGTACAGGGTCTCGACGAACTCGGCGATCTCCACCGTGTAGATGTCGGGGTTGCTGGGCTTGCAGGCCGCCTCCCTCAGGAGGCGTTCGGAGAACTCCCGGGTCCTCAGCTTGGGATGGTTCATCCCCAGGGGGGAGGATGCGTAGAAGGAGAAGAAGTCCAGGTAGGTCTTCCCCGTGGCGGCGTCGCGGATCCTGCGTCCCCGGCTCCTGGCCAGGTCCACCACGATCCCGAAGTCGCTCAGGGGCAGGTGCTTGGAAAGGACCGCCTTGACCTTGCCCGGAGGGATGCGCATGGCCGGGGGATTCTATCCCCCCGGGCCCTCCCGTAAAAGCTTGACATTCCCCCACAAGCCGCTACCCTGGCACGGCTTATCGTGTTTCGTCAGGAGGACCCTACGGAGATGAACTCTTGATCCAGGTCAGCTATCGCGAACTGTTGGAGGCGGGCACCCACTTCGGGCACCGCGTCAGCCGCTGGAACCCCAGCATGCGCCCGTTCATCTTCGGCAAGCGCAACGGCATCCATATCCTCGACGTGCGGGAGACCCTCAAGGGGATGATCCGCGCCAGCCACGCGGTGCTCAAGATGAGCGCCGGGGGCGGCGACGTCATCTTCGTGGGCACCAAGCGCCAGTCCAAGGCCCTCGTGGAGCAGCACGCCCTGCGCGGCGGGATGCCCTACGTCACGGAGCGCTGGCTTGGCGGCACCCTCACCAACTTCGAGACCATCCGCCGGCGCATCAAGCGCCTGGAGGAGATCGAGGGCTCGGAGCGGGACGGCAGCATCCGCCAGCACAGCAAGAAGATCATCTCCGCGCTCGGCCGCGAGAAGAAGAAGATGGTCCGCAACCTCCAGGGTCTGCGCAACATGGCCGCCCTGCCGGCCGGCATCGTCGTCATCGACCCCAAGCGCGAGGACAACTGCGTGCGCGAGGCCAAGCGCCTCGGCGTGGTGACCATCGCCCTGCTGGACACGGACTGCGACCCCGACGACGTCGACTTCCCGGTCCCGGGCAACGACGATGGGATCAAGTCCATCGACATCTTCCTGAGGATCATGGCCGACGCGGCCCTGGAAGGCCGTCGCCTTTCCGGCCGGGACCCCGCCATGAGCGCCGAGGTGATGGCCGAGATCGCCGCCGCCCGCGCGGAGAACTGACCGTGGCCGTGGACGCCGCCCAGGTCAAGGCCCTCCGGGATCGTACCGGGCTGGGCATGATGCAGTGCAAGGAGGCCCTCACCGAGGCCGGCGGGAACATGGAGAAGGCGGTGGACGTCCTCCGCCAGAAGGGCCTCAAGTCCGCCGACAAGAAGGCAGACCGCGCCACCTCCCAGGGGCGCATCGGCGCCCTGGTCAAAGGCACCCGCGGGGTCCTCGTCGAGTTGAACTGCGAATCCGACTTCGTGGCCATCAACGAGGCCTTCGCGGCCCTGCTCGCCCAGCTCTGCACCCTGGCCGCCGACGCCCCCCAGGCCCCGGCCTCCGCCGAGGCCTTCCTGGCCATGAAGGCGGGCGCGGGCACCGTCGAGGGGGTCCTCAAGGACGCCGTGGCCAAGACCGGCGAGAACATCCGGCTCAAGCAGGTCGTCCGCTTCGACGCCCCGGCCGGCGGCTCGGTCGGTTTCTATGTCCACCCCCCCGGCCGCATCGCCGTCCTCATGGAAGGCTCCGGCGCCCAGGACCCGGCCAAGGCCGAGGCCGCCCTCAAGGACCTCTGCATGCACGTGGCGGCCGTGAACCCCGTCTCGGTCTCCCCGGACGACATCCCCTCCGCCGTTCTGGAGCGCGAGAAGGCCGTCTACGCGGTCCAGGTGCACGGCAAGCCGCCCCAGGTCGCCGAGAAGATGCTCAAGGGCAAGCTCGAGGCCTTCTTCGCCGAGCGCTGCCTGGTCCGCCAGGCCTTCGTGAAGAACGCCGCCGTCACCGTCGCGGACCACCTGAAGGCCGCGGCCCCCGGGCTGGCGGTCAAGCGCTTCGTCCGTCTCGAGATCGGCGCCTAGACCAGGGCCATGCCGAAGCGCCTGCGCTACCGGCGGGTCCTCCTCAAGATCAGCGGCGAGGCGTTCGGCGGCAAGGCCCACGTCGGGATCGATCCCGAGGTGGTGGCCTCCATTGCCGCCCAGGCCGTCCGCCTCCACAAGCTGGGCGTGGAGCTGGCCATCGTCATCGGCGGCGGCAACATCGTGCGCGGCTCGGCCTTCTCCGCGCGGGGCATGAACCGCCCCACCGCCGACCACATGGGCATGCTGGCCACCGTGATCAACGGCCTGGCCCTCCAGGACGCCGTGGAGCGCCTCGGGGTGGACAGCCGGGTCCTGACGGCCATCCACATGGAGGACGTGGCCGAGCCCTACATCCGGCGCCGCGCCATCCGCCATCTGGAAAAGGGCCGCGTCGTCATCCTGGCCGGCGGCACGGGCCGCCCCTACTTCACCACGGACACGACCGCCGCCCTGCGCGCCATGGAGCTCTCCGCCGAGATCCTGCTCAAGGCCACCCAGGTGGACGGGATCTACACCGACGACCCCAAGAAGAACCCCAAGGCCCGCCGCTTCGGCCGCATCACCTACATGGAGGTCCTGCGCCGCCGGCTCAAGGTCATGGATTCCACGGCCATCTCGCTCTGCATGGAGCACGCCCTGCCCATCCTGGTCTTCGACCTGGCCCGCAAGGGCAACCTCGAGCAGGCGGTCCGGGGCAGGCGCATCGGCACGCTCGTGGAGCCCGGGTAGATGCCGGCCAGCGCCGACGACATCCTGCTCGACGCCGAGGAGCGCATGGAGGCGGCCGTCCACAGCATGCAGGAGAAGGCCAAGGGCATCCGCACCGGCCGGGCCACCCCGGAGCTGGTCGAGCCCCTCCGCGTGGACTACTACGGGACCCTGACGCCGCTGAAGCAGGTGGCCTCCATCCAGATCCCGGACGCCAGCCTCATCGTCATCAAGCCCTTCGACGCCAGCCTGCTCAAGGAGATCGAGCGGGCCATCAACTCGGCCAACCTGGGCATGACGCCCCAGAACGACGGCAAGCTCATCCGACTGCCCATGCCCCCCCTCTCCCAGGAGCGGCGCAAGCAGTACGCGGACATGATCAAGGTCATGGCCGAGGAGGCCCGGGTGGCCCTGCGCAACGTCCGCCGCGACGCCAAGAAGAACGCGGACGACGCCAAGAAGGACGGCCTGCCCGAGGACGACGCCGAGCGCCTCCACGAGGGCATCCAGAAGCTCACCGACGACTACGGGGCCAAGATCGAGGCCCTGCTCAAGAAGAAGTCCGACGAACTCCTCCACGGCTAGATGCGTCTGGTCGTCGTCCGCCACGGGGTGACGGACTGGAACGTCCAGGGCCGCCTCCAGGGCCGGACCGATATCCCCCTCAACGCCGATGGGATCCGCCAGGCCGTGGCCGTGGCCCGGCGCCTGGCGTCCGAGCGCCTGGCCCGCGTCCTCAGCTCCCCGATGGCGAGGGCCCTGGCGACCGCCCAGCCGATCGCGGCGGCGCAGGGGCTCACTCCGGAGGTTCGTGAGGACCTCCACGAGGCCCACATGGGGCTCTGGGAGGGCCTGACCTGGGAGGAGGTGGCGACGCGCTACCCCCACCATCTGCCCGAGCGGGACCGGGTGGGGCCTTCTTACAAGGGACATGCCGGGGAGAGTGTGGCGGAGGTGGCGGCCCGGGCGGCCGGGGTGCTGGAGGCGATCCGCGGCCTGCCGGGCACGACCTGCGTGGTGACGCACGCGGCCCCGGGGCGCCACCTGATCGTGGCGGCGGCCGGGAATCCGGAGCACATGAAGCTCCGCCTCCAGAACACCTCGGTGAGCATCGTGGAGGACGGCCGCATCGTCTGCCTGGACGACGTGAGCCACCTGTGATCCGGGAGGTGCTGCAGAACCTCCTGATGGGGATCCGTCCCCTTTCCCGGCTGGCCCTGCGCTTCCACCGGGGGATGGGCGAGGAAACGGGGCCGGCCGAGGACATCTTCCGCCGCTTCACGGTGTCCGCGCCCGTCGCGGGGAAACGCGTGCTGGAGATCGGCCCCGGCAAGGGCTGGGCCCTCGGGAAGCTGGCCCTTCAGGCCGGGGTCTCCGGCTACACCGGTGCGGATGTGGCGCCGTACCTGGGTTCCGAGGGGGCCTTGGCCTGTCACCTTTTCGACGGGCGCCGTCTTCCCTTCCCGGACGCCTCCTTCGACCTGGTCTGGTCGGTGGCGGCCTTTGAGCATTTCCGCCACCCGAGGGAGATGATCCTGGAGATCCAGCGGGTGCTATGCCCTGGGGGCATTCTTTTCTGCGACGTGGATCTGAGGGACCACTACCACCTGGCTCAGGAGGCGCTCTGGCTGGACTGCCTGCGCCATCCCGAGTGGCAGTGGCGCCTGATGACCTGGTACCGGTCGGGGTATGTCAACCGCCTGAGACTTCCGGACTGGGAGGCGATGTTCCACCAGGCGGCGTTCGAGGCGGTCTCCCTGAAGCCCTACGAAAGCGCGCTTCTGGGGCAGGTCATCAGCTTCGAGGCGGTGATGAGAAGGGCATGAACGGCGTTCAGGAAACCGTCGCCAAGGTCTGCGCCATTCCCGTGGCGTTCCGGCGGGATCCGGATGCCACCCTCCGGAGCCTGCTGGAGGCTTCAGGTTACGAGCGGTTCCGGGACCAGGTGACGGTGGCGGAGCTTCAGCGTTGTCTCGCGACCCATCCGGATCTGCTGGAAGCCTGGCTGGCCTATTCGGAGGGCAAGCAGGTGAAGACCGGCTGGTACCTGGAAGGCCTCGTGGTGGGCTACTACCAGGCGGGCCAGGGCATGATGAGCCGGGAGCGGTTTCCGGATCCGGCCCGGGCCTGCGCGGAGTTCGTCAAGAAGGAGATGGACTCCCTGCTGGGATGATCCACTCCACCGGATCCCCCCGCCGCGTGAAGAAGATCCCGGCCTTGGCCACCTTCCGGCCCGTCCCCAGCTCCCAGGCCTTCGCGTACAGCGCGAGCTGGTCCTTGTGCCCCTGGGCCTGGGCCGCCAGGTCCTCCTCCAGGCGCTCCGTCTTGTAGTCCACCAGCATCCAGCCTTCCGACGTGAGATACGCCAGGTCGATGCGGCCCGAGAGGATGACCCCGGGACGGATCTCCGCCGCGAAGGGCGCCTCCGCATGCCACTCCTTCGAGGCGGACGCCGTCTTCCACATCCGGGAGGCGATCACCTGGCGCACCGTCTCCACCGCCTGGGGAAGCCAGGGCTTCAGGTCCTCCTCCGTGTCCTCCGAGATGCGGGTCGCCAGCACCCGGGCCAGCTCTCCAAGCGATTCCGGGACTGCCCCGCGCACGCAGGCTTCCAGGAGCCCATGGATGAGGGTGCCCCAGCCCGCGCCCCCGGGCCCTTCCGCCGGGGTCGTGGGCTTGCGGACGGCCTTCGAGGCCTTCGCCTTATCCAAGCTGGTGGGCGACTCGGCCGCCCAGGAGGCCTCCCGAGCCTTTTCCAGGCGGACGCGGCGGGCCTGGGTCGCGGCCTCCCGGGCCCCTGCCGAGAGGTCCACCTTCGGCGCCTCGGGCGCCGGCCTGGCCGCCGGGATGTCCAGCTCCGGGGCATCCTTCAGGAAGGGCTCGAAGACCAGCCAGGGCCAGGAGAACATCCCCGCCTCCGTGGGCTTTCCGTCGTAGCGGCTGACGATCAGGAGCTCCCGGGCCCGGGTGGCCGCCACGTAGCGCAGGCGGACCTGCTCGGCCTGGAGAAAGATGGCCTCGTCGTTCTCCCGCTGGGCCCAATCGGCGGGCTGGGCCAGGACCCACTGGGCATGGTCCCCGTAGGAGGCCTTGAGGCTGAGGAATCCGATGGGCTTCCCCCCCTCGCGCAGAACCTGGACCGAGACCTTGGGCTTGGCGCCCAGGGTCGGGTCGGCCAGGAAGACCACCGGGGCCTCCAGTCCCTTGGCCTTGTGCAGGTTCATGAGGCGGACCACGTCGGCCCGTCCGGGTTCCAGGGGCGAGGACTCGGCGTCCGGGGAGTCCATCTCCCGCTCCAGGAGCCTGGCGACCTCGGCAAAGGGCGCGCCCTCGTGGGCAGCCCGCCGCATTCTTTCCAGCACGCCCAGGATGGCCCCGGCGGCCAGGCCCGCTCCCTCGCCCGCGGCGGCCAGGGCCAGGATGCCGGTCTCCTCCAGCAGGCGTTCCAGCGCGGCGGCGGCCGGCAGGCGTCGAGTCTCGGCGTGGAGGGCGGACAGCCGGGTCAGGGCCTCGAGCACCTTCGGGTCCCCCTGGTCCTCCGGCTCTCCGGCGAAGCGGAAGGAGCCGCTGTGGCTGCGGTGACGGTACAGGGACGGGTCGTCCAGGCCGAAGAGGCCCCCCCTCAGGACCCCCACCACCCGGGGGGCGTCGTCCGGCTCGGCCAGGCAGGAGGCCAGGTCGCAGAGGAGGCGGGCCTCGGGGGCGTCGGCGAAGGCCTTGGCCCCGGAGGCCTCGAAGGGGATGCCTTCGATCTCCAGGGCCCGGGCGTACTGGGGCAGATGGTTGCGTTTGGCGGTCAGGATGAGGAAGTCGGACCAGCGGGCCGGGCGAGGCGGGGCGCCACGGCGGCCATGGAGGTTCATCATGCTCCCCCCCTCCACCGCCCCCCGGATGAAGCGGGCGATGGCCTCGGCGTCGGAAAGGTGGCAGTGGGGGATCTTTCCGCCCGAGCTGATCTTCGCGACGACGCCCGGGACGGCGAGCCCGTCCCCGGCCGGCTTCAGGGGGAGATGGCCCGGCTGGGGCATGGTCTCCTCCCTCGGGAAGGGGCCGTCGAAGGCCCGGTCCACCCAGTCGAGGATGGCGTGACCGGAGCGGAAGTTGGCCGTGAGCTCCAGGCGGCGGCCCCCCGAGGCCAGGACCAGGGCCCGCATGCGCCGGAAGGTGGTGAGGTCCGCGCGGCGGAAGCGGTAGATGGACTGCTTGGGGTCCCCGACCACGAAGAGGGCCCCCGGCCTCAGTTTCAGGCGGGTCCAGTCCTTTTCGAAGTCCTGGCCCCCTTCCGCGGCCAGATAGGCCATGACCTCGGCCTGGAGGGGATCGGTGTCCTGGAACTCGTCGACGAAGAGGCGGCGGTAGCGGCGGGCGAAGAAGCGGCGGGTCTCGGGCCGCTCGCGCAGGGCCTCGGCGGCCAGGCGCAGGAGGTCCTGGTAGTTGAGCAGGCCCTCCCTCCGGCGGCGCTCCCGCGCCTCCTTCCTCGCCTCCAGGAGCAGGGGAAGGGCCAGGGCATACAGGTAGGCCCTCCACATCCGCAGATAGTCCGCGGCGGCCCCTTCTGCGAAGGCGCGGTACTCCTCGGCGACAGCCAGGATCTCGTCCTTGGGCCGCTTCCCCCACCACTTGAACACCGGCTTACGCTCCCGCTCGAAGCCTTCCAGCACGGCGGCCAGGCCGGGCGCGTCGCCTTCCCTCAAGGCCGGGAGGTCCGTCTTCAGCTCCTCGGCGTGCTGGAGGAGTTTGCAGGTGGAATCCCGGTCGACCTCGGCCGGGAGGCTCGGGCTCCAGGACTGCCAGAACGCGAGGACGGCCTGGCGGGCCAAGCTGAAGTCGGGAAGGAGGGCCTCTCCCGAGGGGAAGTCCACCTCGTCGTATTCGCAGAGGGTCCCGAAGGCGGCCGAGAGATCGGCGGCCGAGACCCCGGCCTCGCTCAGGCGGGCCAGGCCCAGGTGCCCCGCCGCGTGGAGGCGGTCCAGGCTGGCGGCCAGGGACTCCTCCCTCAGGAGGGCGTCCTCCTCGACCTCCAGCTCCCGGAAGGCGGGCGCCACTCCGGCCTCCACCGGTCGCTCGCGCAGGATGCGGGCGCAGAAGGCGTGGACGGTGCCGGAGAAGAAGGTCTCGAGCCGGGAGAGGGCCTGGCCCAACTTGGCTTTGACCTCGGGATCCTTCTCCTCGCGGAAGGCCTTCTCCAGCTCGTTCTGGAAGCGCCCCCTCAGCTCGCCGGCCGCCTTGCGGGTGAAGGTGATGGCGGCCATCTGGTGGATGCCCACGTCGGTCTTGAGGGTGGCCACCATGCGCTTGGCCAGGCTCTCGGTCTTGCCGGAGCCGGCCCCGGCCTCCACGAACATGGAGACGGCGGTGTCGGAGGCGATGGCGTCCCGGGCGGCCTGGTCGGGGAGGGGGTCGGTCATGGGGAAGCCGGCCCCCGCTTCGGGGCGAACTCGGGGTCGTTCTGGTGCTGACCCCACCAGGCCTGGGCGGCGAGGACGCCGGCAGGTCCGTCGGAGAAGTGCTGTTTCGTCAAATTGCTAAGAGCCTTGGCCGCAATTTCTCGCACCGATTCGTCTGGATCCTTGAGCATGGCGGAGATCTGTGGGGCATATCTCTTTGCACCGAGATAGCCCAGGCTACATGTAGCCTCAAAGCGAACATTGGCATCCGGATCATGGAGAAAAGTAACAAAGTCAGAAGCCTGCTCTTTCCAAGCCGGGCTCGGGTCATGCCTTTGAAGGTCGTCCAGGACTGGATGGCAGAAATGGGGCCTCCAGAGTTGCGCGGCGCAGACCCTCAGTTGCACTAAGGAGGAAACTTCAAGATTCGAACCTCCTGGGAAAAGCAGGGCTACCTGAGCCAGAAGGAAAAGGGTGCAGAGAAGCAAAC
>JAHFOU010000062.1:0-1454 GCA_023261525.1 Planctomycetota bacterium
GCCAAGTCGGGCCCCGTGCCCACGACCACCAGGCGGCGCTTCAGGCGGTTGGCGGCCGAGATCGCCAGGTCCACCCGCTTGTAGGGCACCAGGGCCGAGACCACGAGGTCGTAGTCGCCCGGGCTCCTGGAGACGGTGAACGCCGCGCAGTCCACCGGGGGATGGATGACCTGGGACTCCCGCCCGTAGTGGCGCCGGATCCGGTCGGCGACGCAGTGGGAGATGGCCACGAAGCGGTCCACCCCCGCGCTGGACTTCCGGTCCCAGTGCCTCAGGTACGCCATGAGGGGTCCCGCGGCCAGGCGGGTGACCAGCCCGGCCCGCCCCGGTCCGAAGTAGTCGTCGTACAGGTCCCAGGCATAGCGCACCGGGGTGTAGCAGTAGCTGAGGTGCCTGCCCGGCCTCACCGCCCGCACGCCCTTGGCGACGCAATGGCTGCTCGAGAGGACCAGGTCGTACCCGGTGAAATCCCAGCGCGAGACGGCCCAGGGGAAGAGGGGCAGGTAGGAGCGGTAGCGCTTGGGGGCGTCCGGGAGGGACTGCACGAAGGAGGTCCGGATGCGGTGGCGCTCGATCGTCGGGCTCACGGAGCCCGGCACGTGGAGCAGGGTATAGAGGTCGGCGTCGGGGAAGAGGCGGCAGAAGACCTCGAGGCAGCGTTCGCCGCCCCGCATCCCCGTCAGCCAGTCATGGACGATGGCGACGCGCACGCCGGCGCGCGTCAGGCCTGCTTATTCTGGGTCGGCTTGGCGGGCTTGGGAGCCGGCTTCTCGGCCTTGGCCTTGGTCCCGGCCTTCTCCCCAGTCTTCTTTGCGGGCTTGGCCGAGGCGGCACTGGTGGCGGACGCGGAGGCGTTCAGCAGGCGCATCAGCCTGGACTTGCGGCGGGCGGCGGTGTTGTGGTGGATCAGGCCCCGGGCGGCCTGGCGGTCCAGCTGGGCCACGGCGGCCCGAAGGGCCTCCTGGGCCTTGGCCGGGTCGGCCTTGAGGGCGGTCTCGGCCTTCTGGAAGGAGGTCTTGAGGGTGCGCATGGCGGAAAGGTTCCGGATGCGACGTTCCTCGTTCTGGCGCAGACGCTTAAAGGCGGAAGGCGTGTGGGGCATAAGGGCGGGAAGTCTAGCGGGCCGGGGGGTCCCTGTCCAGAACCAGGGTGGAAAGCAGGCGGCGGGCCTGGAGGGCGGCCTGGGCCCGGGTCCATCCGGCCGCCCAGTCGAAGCGCCAGGCCAGGGGCCGGTCGGCATCCTCCAGGGCGTAGAAGAGGGTGCCCTCCTCCCCAGGGACCTCTCGAAAGGAATGGCCGCCCAGGATCAGGACGCGACCGGGATCCGTGGTGGCAGGCAGGCGCGCTTCCCCCCCATGCACCAGGGCGAAGCCCAGCGGGTCCTCCCAGATCCGCCGCGCCTTCTCGCTGCGCTCGATCCAGGAGATGGGGCGGGACATCGTGTAGCCCAGTTC
>JAHFOU010000062.1:1464-9882 GCA_023261525.1 Planctomycetota bacterium
GCCCAGTTCGGGGCAGGAGACCTTGACCATGACCCCGGCCCGGGCGGGATAGCCCTCCTCCCCCTGGGCGCTCCGCACGGCATGCCATCCTGCCCACCCCACGAGCAGGACGCCTCCCGCCGCCAGCAGGGCCTGGAGGCTTTTCTGCCAGGCCGGGCAGGAGCGGAGGCGGACCGGATGAAGAACCAGGGCCAGGAGGAATCCCGCCGCCAGCCCTCCCAGGTGGGCCCGGTTGTCCACCTGGGGGACCATGAACCCGAGGGAGAGGTTGGCCAAGGTCATCAGGACCGCGTTTCCCAGCAGGGCCTTCCGGAAGCGGGGTTGGAAGATCTCCCCGCGCGCGACCAGCACCCCCAGCGTGGCCCCCAGCACGGCGAAGACCCCGCCCGAGGCCCCCACCCCCAGCGGGGCCATGGCCGCCCAGGCGCTGGCCGCGCTCCCCGCCAGCCCCCCGCCCAGAAAGAGGATCCAGAGTCCGCGGGCCGCGAAGAGATCCTCCACCAGCTCCCCCATCACCCAGAGGGCGTAGGCGTTCACGGCCAGGTGGATCAGGCCCGCGTGGAGGAAGATGGCCGTCACCAGCCTCCAGGCCTCGCCCTGACGCACGAGGGAGGGCACATCCCCTCCGAAGGCGACCAGGGTGGAGATCTGCGGTTCGAAGACCCCGTCCCCCCGCATCAGCCCCAGCAGCCAGGGCACCACGCAGAGGACGATGATCCCCAGGCTGGCCGCCCGGGAAGGTTCAGGAGGAAGCTCGGGGACCGGGGGCGGGACCGAGGCGAACTCCCCCAGACGCCGGGCCTGGTGCCGGGCCTCGGCGTCCCACTGGACGGCCGCCCAAAGCCAGGCCCAGCGGGCCGCCTGGGCGAAGCGCCCGCGCTCCGCCGCCCTGAGGGCCGCCCTGCGGAGCATCCCCGGCAGGTAGATGAACAGGAGGGCCAGGACCCCGGCCCCCGCCAGCGCGGCCAGGGAGTTCCAGTGACGATGGAGGGCGACGGCCCCGTACCCCCCGCAGGCCAGGACCTGGGCGAAACCCACGGGGTAGCGTCTCCACTCCCCGCGGGAGACGAGAAGGTGGAAGCCGGAGAGGACGACGAGGAGCAGGAAGGCCGTCTCGACGCCCAGGCTAGAGCCCCATGGCGTGGAAGCCCGCATCCACGTGGATCAGCTCCCCCGTGATCCCCCGGGACCAGTCGGACAGCATGAACACCGTGGTGTCCCCCACCTCGGAGGCCTCGATGTTGCGCCTCAGGGGGGCGCGCTCCTTCACCACGTCCAGGATCTTGGTGAAGCCGGAGACCCCGCGGGCGGAAAGCGTATTGAGCGGCCCGGGGGAGATCGCGTTCACGCGGACCTTGGACGGCCCCATCTCGGAGGCCAGGTAGCGCACCGAGGACTCCAGGGCGGCCTTGGCCGCACCCATGACGTTGTAGGCCGGCACCGCGCGCTCCGAGCCCAGGTAGGTGTAGGCGGTCACGGCCCCGCCCCCGGCGGCCTGGAAGAGGGGCAGGGCATGGCGGCAGAGGGCCACCAGGGTGTAGGCACTGACGTCCATGGCGGTCTTGAAGCCCTCGCGGGAGGTATTGACGAAGGCTCCCTCCAGGTCAGCCGCGGGGGCGAAGGCGATGGAGTGGACCATGCCGTCCAGCTTCCCCCACTTGGCCTTGACCTCGGCGAAGAGGGCGGCGAGGGAGGCCTCGTCCGTCGCGTCGCAGGGACCGGTCAGGGTGCCGGGCACCGAGGCGGCCAACTCCAGCACGCCTTCCTTGATGCGGTCGCCCTGATACGTGAGGAAGAGGTCGGCCCCCTCGCGCTTCGCCGCAAGGGCCGAGGCCCAGGCGATGGAGCGCTTGTTGGCGACGCCCAGGATGAGGATCTTCCGGCCCGCAAGCAGTCCTGGCATCCGCAGGTCTCCTTTTCGTGAGAAAGGGAGATTCTAGCAGAGCCGTCCCGGGGCGAGAACCAGAACTGCCGGGGGAAGATTTTGCAAAATCCTCCTGGAGGAGGTGTAACAAGGCGGTCCCCTGCCCCGTATGAGTCCTCTATGGACCGGAAACTGTCCCGCAAGCCGTGCCTTCCTTCGCAGAAGGCGATGAAACTCGCCCCCTTCCCCAAGAAACCATGGCGGACGCCTTCCCTCAAGGTATTCGGCACCCTGGAGGAGATCACGCAGTTCAAGACAGGCTGTCTTCTCTCCGATGGGCTAAGCGGGGGAAGCATCAGTTGCTAGCAACCCTCCGGAAATTCCGGAGGCTTCCCCCACTTGGCCTTGACCTCGGCGAAGAGAGCCGCAAGCAGCCCAGGCAGCCGCAGATCCCTTTTCATGAGAGAGGCGGCTCTGGCAGAGCCGTCCCGGGGCGAGAACCGGAACTGCCGACGAAAGGCTTTTGTGCTATTCTCTTTGCGTTCATCCTCGGGGAGACTGAATGCTCGCCAATAACCAGAGGAAGCACCCCAAGGCATCTCCCCTGCCGCAGCCTCCTGGACCGGCCTCGCCCGACAGGAAGCCCTGGAAGACGCCCCGCCTTCAGATCTTCGGAACCCTTCGAGACATCACCATGCTGAAGATCTGCCATACCGGCGACGGCGGAAGCAGCGGCAGCATCAGCTGCTGATCCATGAAGATCCGGAAATTCCTGGGGCTTCCGTCGAGCGAACAGGTGGTTTTCCTCCACGCCTGGGCGCTGCTGTGCCTGATCCGCCCCGCCCTGAAAGCCTTCCCCCTTCCCCGCCTGAGGAATTCCCTCAAGCCTTGGGCCCTCCGGAGAAAAGCCCCAGTCCCCGCGCCGCGGATCGCCTGGCTGGTCGCCGCGGCGGGACGGAACCTTCCCGGGGGGGCCTCCTGCCTACCCCTGGCCCTCGCCACCCAGCTCCTCCTGGAGGCCCATGGGCATCCCGCGGAACTCCGCCTGGGGGTGGTGCCGGATCGGTCCAGCGGGCTTCGCGCCCACGCCTGGGTGACCAGCGGGGGCCGGATCCTGATCGGAGGCCCGAGGGTGGAAGCCTATGTCCCCCTGACGGGCCCCGCATCCGCGGTCCAGCACTGATGCCGGCCCGCCTGTACTCCGCGTTCGGCCTGACCCTCCGCTCCGACATCGCCCTTCCCGGACTGTTGCCGGGGAAGGGCCCCGCCGACGCGACGGTCCGGATGGATCGGGCATCCTCCTGCCCGGCTGAGGGACCCCGGGGCACCTACTGGAGCGCCGGTGGATCCCGGGCCCGGCACGTCAGTCCGGACTTCGGGATCTTCCGGATCCATCGGGGCCGGGAGATCCTGATCACCCCGAAGCCCCGGATCGGGACGTCCCTGCTGGGTGCCTACGTGATGGGGCCGGTGATCCGACATCTCCTGCACCAACGGGGCTACCTGGTGCTCCATGCCAGCGCCGTGGGGATCCCCGGCGGCGCGGCCGCCTTCCTGGGAGCTTCCGGCTGGGGGAAGTCGACCACGGCTGCAGCCCTCCATGCCCACGGATGTGCCTTCCTCTCCGATGAACACACTGCGATCCGGATGGGATCCGATCCGCCCCTGGTGATCCCGGCCTACCCCCAGATCCGGCTGAAGCCGGATGCGGTGCGCGCCCTCGGCCGCTCCGGGAAGAGATCCGCCGGAGGATCCAAGCTGTTGCTGCGCGCGTCCCGGGGCTTCCTGACAAAGGAGGTCCCCCTGAAACGCCTCTATGTACTGGCGGAAGGGCCCCGCGTGGAGATCACGCCGTTGCCCCCCGCCGAGGGGTTCATCGAGCTCCTGCGCCACTCGGCCTGCCTCAGTTTCATCATGCAGATGGGGGCGATGGCACGATTTTCCACCTATACAGCCCTGGCCCAACGGATCGGGGTCTCCCGCCTGGAACGCCCGAAATCCCTGAAGGCCCTGCCGGAGATCGTCCGGACGCTGGAGGCAGATTGGGGAATCCACGCGACGGTTGAGATGAAACAGGGCACTTGATACGTTAACCGGAAGCATGGTTCTGAAGCACCTCCAACAGCCCCAAGATCCCCCTGCCTCCACGACGAAATCCGAAACGAATCGCGTGACCGGGAAGAAACCCTGGCGGACGCCTTCCCTCAAGGTCTTCGGCACCCTTGCCCAGATCACGGCGGGAATCGTCCACGGCGGCGTCGGCGACGGGACCAGCGCGAGCGCTTCCGCTTGCTGAAGAGAACCGTCACCCGGAAATGATCCCCCACCCCTTCCTCCTGGACGGCGCCTGGGCCTCCTCGGAGAGGGCCCTGGAGGTCCGCGCCCCCTGGGACGCCACGGTCGTGGACCGCGTCTGCCGCCCGACGTCCGCCCAGATCGAGCAGGCGCTGGCCGCCGCGGCCAGGGCCTTCGGCCCCCTCAAGGCCCTCCCCACCCATGCCCGGGCCGGCATGCTGGAGCGCATGGCGGCCCTGCTGCAGGAGCGCGCGGAGGAAATGGCCCAGACCCTGGCACGCGAGGCGGGCAAGCCGATCCGGGACGCCCGGGGCGAGGTCCTGAGGTCCCAAGGCACCCTTCGCGCGGCCGCGGAGGAGATCCGGCGCTTCTCCGGCGAGTGGATGCCCCTGGACACCGTGCCCTCGCCCCTGCTGGAGCACCGGGCCGGCCTGGTGCGCCGCTTCCCGGTCGGGCCCGTCCTGGCCGTCACCCCCTTCAACTTCCCCCTGAACCTGACCTGCCACAAGATCGCCCCGGCCCTGGCCGTGGGCTGTCCGGTGATCCACAAGCCCGCCTCCCAGACCCCGCTCACCGCCCTGGCCCTGGCCCGGATCGCCGTGGAGGCCGGGGTCCCCGCCGGGGCCCTCCAGACCCTGCCGATGACGGCAGCCGAGACGGAGGCCCTCCTGACCGACCCCCGCCTCGCGGCGATCTCCTTCACCGGAAGCCCCGAGGTCGGCTGGGGGCTGAGGGCCAAGGCCGGCACGAAGCGGGTCTCCCTGGAACTCGGCGGGAACGCCGCGGTGATCGTGGAGGACTGCGACGACCTCGCCGCCGCGGCCCGGCGTTGCGCCACGGGTGCCTTCGCCTATGCCGGCCAGGTCTGCATCTCGCTCCAGAGGATCTATGTGCGCCGCCCCCTCCAGGCCGCCTTCCTCGAGGCCCTGCTGGCCGCGACGAGGGCCCTAAGGCTCGGGGACCCCCTGCTGGAGACCACCGACGTGGGTCCCATGATCTCCCCCGAGGCCTTGGCCAAGGCCGCCGAATGGATCCAGGAGGCAGGAAAGGCCGGGGCCGGCATCCTCTGCGGCGGGAAGGCCGAGGGCCCCTGCTTCCAGCCGACGGTGCTGGAGCGGGTGCCGGCCTCCTGCCGCGTCTCCTGCCGGGAGGCGTTCGCACCCGTCGTGCTGGTGGAACCTTATGACGCCTTCGAGGAGGCCCTGGCCAAGGTGAACGCCTCGGAGTACGGGCTCCAGGCGGGCCTGTACGCCAGGGACTGGACCCAGATCCGCCGCGCCCACGAGACCCTGGAGGTGGGCGGGGTCATCCTCAACGACGTGCCAACCCTGCGCGCCGACCCCATGCCCTATGGCGGCATGAAGGCCTCGGGCCTGGGCCGCGAGGGGCCCCGCTGGGCCATGGAGGAGCTGACCGAGCGCCGGGTGCTGGTGCTCTAGGGGGGAGCGAGGGCCCGGACCCGGGCCCCCAGCTCCGCCGCCAGGAGGGCCCGGGGCCCGTCGCCGTTCACATGCGAGGCGTCCAGGACCGCCGGCTCCAGCTCGGAGTAGAGCGGCAGGGCGTGGAAGTCCAGGTAGGGGGCTCCCGTGGATGCGGCAATCTTGCGGAAGGCCTCCGGGGCACCCCAGGCGTCCTCCAGCGCCAGGCCGTCGCGGGAGATGGGAAGCCTCACCAGGACCACCCGGCTGCCCTTCTGCTGAAGGGTACCCATCGCCCGGACCAGGGCTTCCATCACCTGCCGGGACGGCGCCGGCTGGTCTGCGAAGGCGTTCCGGTAGGACTGGAGGTGGATCTCCCTCCGGCTCTTCTCCCAGACGATTTGGGCTTCCTTCTCGGTCCGGCGGAAATCGGCGTCCGTGACGCCCGAGGCCAGGCGCCGCCAGGCGAAGAAGCCCTCGATCAGGCCGGCCAGGCCGTTCTGCCTGCCGCAGGTGAACAGGTTGTGGACCAGCTTCGATCTCAGGTGGGCCTCCCAGGCCTCCAGGTTCTCCGCCGCGCGGAGACGGTCCCGGCCGCGCTGGAGGTGGTCGGCCTGAAGGGCGCTGGACGGGGAGAGGGCGACCACCAGGAGGCGGGGCGCCAGGCCCCGCCTCGCCAGGGATTCCATCTGGGCGGTCACCGAGCCGTCGTCCATGAACCAGGTCATCCCGGACGGGGCCGAGCCTTCCGGCCGGTAGGCGGAGGCGAAGGCCCCGAAGTCCACGCGCCCCATGCGGGAGTCCCCGATCAGGAGGATCCCCGGCTGCCTCGTCGGGCCGAAGTCGTCGATCGTCAGGGGCCTCGGGATCCGGGCCCGGCCGAGGGCCTGGGCCGTCGCCTCGACGCCCCCAAGAAGGAGGCAGGCCAGGAGCAGGCCCCACAGCGGGCGCTGGCGGGGCTCAGAACTGGAAATAGATGAAGGTGCGTTGGGCACCGATCCCTCCGAAGACGAGCCAGGCGAGACAGGCGTACAGCAGGCCCCGGACCGGCCAGCGCCAGGCCAGGGGCCTCAGGTCGTCGCCGGCGAAGCGGGAGACGACCTCGAACGGGAGCAGGACCCCAGCGATGACCAGGACCTGGAAGGTCAGGCCCTGCCATCCCCCGGACTGCAGGGTCAGGATGCCCCCCAGGTACTCCAACCCCACGGGAAGGCTGGGCGCCCGGAAGAAGACCCAGGTCAGGCTGACCAGGAGGAAGATCCCGAGCCCCTTGAGGACGCGGACGACGGGACCCGTACCCTGCGGCACCCCCCGCCTCAGCAGGAGTTTGTGGATCACCAGATAGAGGCCGTGCAGGCCGCCCCAGACGACGAAGGTCCAGTTCGCGCCATGCCAGAGGCCTCCGAGCAGCATGACGATCATCAGGTTCAGGCAGGCGCGCCGGAAGCCCAGGCGATTTCCCCCCAGGGGGACGTAGAGGTAGTCGCGCAACCAGGTGGACAGCGAGATGTGCCAGCGCCGCCAGAATTCGGTGATGGAGGTGGACAGGTAGGGGTTGGCGAAGTTGATCATGAGCTCCACCCCCAGGAGCTTGGCACAGCCCCGGGCGATGTTGCTGTAGCCGGCGAAGTCGCCATAGATCTGCAGGGAGAAGGCCACAGCCCCGGCGAGAAGGAGGATCCACCCGCTCTCCCGCATGTGGATGTAGACGTAGTCGACGATGGAAGCGGCCGTATCCGCGATGACCACCTTCTGGAAAAGGCCGTAGAGCACCAGGAAGGCCCCCTCCCGGACCTGGATGGCCGAGGGGCGTTTGGGGCGCTCGAGCTGGGGGATGAGGTCCCTCGCCAGCATGATGGGCCCGGCCACCAGATGGGGGAAGAAGGAGACGAAGAGGGCGAAATCCGTCAGCCGCCTCACGGGAGGCATCCGGCCCCAGTAGACGTCCAGGGTGTAGGAGAGGGACTGGAAGGTGTAGAACGAGATCCCGATCGGGAGGACGACCTTCAGCAGGGGCAGGCTGACCCCCAGCCCCACCGAGGCCAGGAGGGTCGAGAGCCCGGCGGCGAAGAAGTCGTAGTACTTGAAGGCCCCCAGCAGGCCCAGGTTGGAGACCAGGCTGACCCAGAGCCAGCGGCGGCGGGAGGCTGGCGACGCCGAAGCGGAGATCCTCAGGGCCACCGTGTAGTCCACCAGGACGGTGGCGCCCAGCAGAAGCAGGAAACGCCAATCCCAGTAGCCGTAGAAGAAGAGGCTGAAGGCCAGGAGGAAGAGGTTCTGGAACCTCACCCAGCGGCTGAGGGAGGCCGAGACCAGGACCACGCCCGGCAGGAGAAGCAGGAAGAGGTAGGAGTTGAAGGTCATGCCCAACCGGTTCCGGAAGGATCCGCACCGGGAACGCTTTCTCCAAGACTTTTCCGGACCCGGTCCGCACAATGGCGGCGATGATTTCCCCCGAAGAGGCCGCCGCGGACCTGAGGCGTTTCGGGATCCCCTGCGCGGCACTCCCGCTTCTTCAAGCATTGCCCGGGGATGCCGGGGCGCGCCAGTACGTCCGGGTCCGGACCGGAGGCCTCCGCGTGATGCTCATGCTCCTGCCTCCCGGAGGCGGGGACCGGGAGCTGGGGGCCGGGGAGGAGTCCGCCGAGCTCCCCTACCTGAACCTCCAGCGTTTCCTGAAGGCCCGGGGCCTTCCCGTCCCCGACGTCTACGGCCACGATCCCGCGACGGGCCGCCTGTACCACGAGGACCTCGGGGACCGCCACCTGCTGGCCGAGGCGGATGCGCCCGCCGCCTATGCCCGGGCCGCGGCGCTCCTGACGGATCTCCAGGCCCGCACGG
>JAHFOU010000380.1 GCA_023261525.1 Planctomycetota bacterium
CCCGACCGGCCAGACGGGAACGGCGCCGACGTGGGACCCCACCCTCGCGATTGGGAATCTCACTTTCAGCGGCTCGGCCTCGGGCCGGGTGGATACCGCGACGGCCCTGGCGTTCAGCAACGGCAACCGGACCCTCACCATCACCCTGCTCAACAACTTCCTGAATTCGGAGTCCCTGGCCATCACGGGCCTCCGGTTCGCCACGCCCTCCGCGGCCTACACGGCCGACTCCCTGCAGATCTCCGGGGACGTCGGGACCACCATCTTCCTGGACAAGCGCATCTTCTGCTGCACGACGACGGCCTTCGAGACGGACGCCGTTCCCACCGTCTCCGTGAGCGCCTCCAACGAGGAGCTCCGCACCTCCGCCGCCGCCGATAACGTCACGGTCACCTTTACGGACAAGAACGGCGGGGACTTCAGCACGGGCTCCGACATCCGCCTCATGATCCTGGGCAATGCGACGGCGGGAAGCTCGGGCAACGGCCGGGATAACCTGAACTGGACCCCGGGCACCACCCTGACCCTGGGCGGGACCAATGCCGCCAACGTCAGCGTCACCCCCCTGGGCACGGTGGAGAGCGGCAACGGCAACACCACCGGCGGCGGCGGGCGCGTGATCGGGATCAACGTGACGACCACCTTCTCGGCCGCCCAGACCTTCACCATCACCGACGGCCTCAAGCTCAGCAACAGCGTGGCCTCCGCGACCCGCCTCTACATGGGCCTGATCATTTCGGGCGCGACCACCAATACCTCCAACGCCGGCTTCGGCAGGATCATCGGTCTGGCCACGGACCAGAACCTCAGCGGCCGCGGGTCCTCCTCCGGCGGCGGCAGCGGCAACACCGGCACCGCCCCCCCCACCGGCACGGGCGGAGGCGGGGTCTGCTTCCTGAGGTCGGCTGCCCGGAGCGCCAGCCGCTAGTCCAGAACCCGAGGGGGCGTCAGGCTTTCCGCTTGACGCCCCCCGTTTTCCCCTCTAGGATCCCTCCCCCATGGTCCGCATCCGCCTCATGAGACTCGGCAAGCGCAAGCAGGGCACCTTCCGCCTCTGCGCCACCGACTCCCGCAACCCCCGCGACGGGGCCTGCCTGGAGAGCCTGGGCTGGTACAACCCCCAGGCCAAGGAGGACTCCAAGCGCGTCCTCTTCAAGCCCGAGCGCATCCGCCACTGGCTGTCCAAGGGCGCCCTCCCGACCGAGGCCGCCGCCTCCCTCCTGCGCCAGCAGAAGATCACCAAGCCCTAAAAGCCCTTCCGCTTGAGGATCCACCTCCTCACGCTCTTCCCGGAGGCCCTCGCCCCCTTCCTGGAGCATTCCATTCCCGGCCGGGCCCGGGCCAAGGGCCTGCTGGAGGTCGACCTCGTCAATCCCCGGGATTTCACGAAGGATCCCCACCGCAAGGTGGACGACCGCCCCTATGGAGGCGGCGCGGGCATGCTGATGACGCCGGAGCCCCTCTTCCTGGCCATGGAGGCCGTCCGGGCCCGGGATCCGAACACCCATGGCATCCTCCTCGACCCCCGCGGGGAGCGATTCACCCAGGCCAAGGCGGCCCGTCTTGCCGCCCTCCCCTCCCTGACCCTGCTCTGCGGGCACTACGAGGGCGTGGACGAGCGGGTCCGCACCGGCCTGGGCCTGGAGCCCCTTTCGATCGGGGACTATGTCCTGAGCGGAGGAGAGGCGGCCGCCCTGGTGGTGGTGGACGCCGTGACCCGTCTCCTGCCGGGGGTCCTGGGCGACCCCACGTCCGTCGAGGACGAGAGCTTCTCCGCGGGGGATGGCCTCCTGGAATACCCCCAGTTCACCCGCCCCCCCGTCTTCCGCGGGATGGAGGTGCCGGAGGTCTTGAGGGGCGGGGACCACGGGGCCATCGCCGCCTGGCGCCGGGCCCAGTCCGAGAAGCAGACCCGCAACCGCGGGTAGGCCCCTAGGCCTTCTTGACGCGGACCTTGAGGACCACCTCACCCAGGGTGATGCGGTCCCCGTCGGAGATCATGGAGGAGCCGACCACCCGCTTGCCGTTGAGCAGGGTGCCGTTCTTGGACTCCACGTCGTCCACGAAGTACTTCCCCCGCTTGCGCCTCAGGCGGCAGTGGAAGGCCGAGACGGAGACGGCCTCCTCGGGGAAGCGGATGCCGTTCGGGGAGGTGACCTTGCGCCCCACCGGGACGTCCCCGTTGTCCAGGGAGAAGTGCTTGCCCTTGAGGGGGCCGCCGAGGACCTCCACCTCGCCGGTCGCCTGCTTCGAGGCGTCCCGGAACTTGAAGTGGACCCCCGCGATCACGATGGTGTCGTCATGCCTCAGGCGGTGGCGGGTCACCTTCATCCCGTTGACCTGGGTGCCGACCTGGGAGCCCAGGTCCTTGAGGATCCAGCCGCCGAAGAGGAGGCCCCGGTCGATCCGGGCGTGCTGGCGGGAGACCACGGCCATGTTCTCGCTGAAGCGGACCACGTTGCCCTCTCCGGGGTCCCGGCCGAAGACGAGGGGGCCGTCCGCCAGGGACCAGATCTGCTCCGCCATCCCCGATTCGTCCAGACGGATGATCTCGGGATGCGGCATGGCGCTCAGAGCCAGCCGGCCGCGGACTTGGCCCAATAGGTGCAGATGACGTCGGCCCCGGCCCGGCGGATGGCGGTGAGCACCTCCAGGGCCGCGGCCTTCTCGTCCAGCCAGCCCCGGCGGGCGGCGGCGGCCACCATGGCGTACTCCCCGCTGACCGAGTAGGC
>JAHFOU010000063.1 GCA_023261525.1 Planctomycetota bacterium
GGATCGACCGGACGATCCGGATCGTGGACAACGCCGGTGATGTGAACGAGGCCTTCTTCGACTCCCGCTCCCATGTCGTGAAGACCTCGGATGCGGTGCGGGGGGGTGGGGCTCAGGGCAACCTCATCCTGAGGGAGCAAGACGCCCTGGGGCGGCTCGTGAGGACGGAGAGAAAGCTCACCCTTAATGGAAGGGGGGATGGCGCTGCGGCCGGCAGCATCGTAAACACCCAGAATTGGGATGACGACAGCCGCCTGCTTTCCCGGACGGATGCTAATGGCCACACCGAGAGCTACGCCTGGGATGCCCTGGGGCGGATGACCACGCTCACGGCGGCTGATCTCACGGTCAAGACCACCCAGTTCGACCGGGACAACCATGTCACCCAATGGACGGACCCGAATGGGACCGTCTGCGTGCAGGCCTTCGACGGCCTGGATCGCCTGCTGTCGAGGGCAGTGACGCCGGCCGCTGGGGTGCTGGGCTCCACGGCGGAGAGCTTCGGTTGGGACGGGGCCTCCCGCCTGACCCTGGCTCGAAACGACGATGGCTTCCATGCCGGAACTCGCGATGTGCTCCTGAGTTACGATTCCATGTCCGGCCTGACGAAGGATGATCAGGCCGGCCTGGCCCTGACCTGCCTCCACGACGGCGTGGGGAATCGGGTCCAGTGCACCGAGCCCTCGGGACGGGTGCTGGCGGGGGCCTTCGATGACCTGAATCGCCTTGCTGCGCTTTCGGACGGCGCCCCGATCGCCGCCTGGCATTACAAGGGGCCGGGGAGGCTGGAACGGAGAAATTACGGCCCGGATGCCTCGCCGATCTCCAAGCTGGACGTGGCCTACGATGCCCTACCCCGCCTAACGGAACTGAATCACTCCACGGGAGCCGGGGCCAACATCGCCGGCTTCCACTACGGGCATGATCGGGAGGGGAACCGCCTCTTCGAGAAGAGGACCCATGAGGGCAACACGGGGGAGGTCTATGCGCACGACTCGATCTACCGGCTGACCAGTACCCTCCAGGGCGTGAACCTGAGCGCGGTAGCCTCCGGGCAGGAAATCCTGCCGGAGTCCTTCTCCTCGGCGAACTCTCTGACCTGGGCCCTGGACGGGGTGGGCAATCGCACGACGGACACCAAAGTGGTTGGCGGCAGTCCGACGACGACGACCTACACCCAACTGGCGGGGGCGCCGACGAGGGACGCCGAGGTGAACCAGTACACCGCGACTCAAGAGGGGGCAAACCCGGTCGTGGGTTACACCTACGACCTGAATGGGAACATGCTTTCGGACGGGGCGAGGAAGTTTGCCTACGACTTCCAGAACCGCCTGGTGGAGGTGCGCGACTGGCTCACGAACGACCTCCTGGTGCGCTACTCCTTTGATGCGCTGGGGCGCAGGCACCTGAAGGAGGCGACTCCTGCTCTGGTGGCGACGCACTACGTCTTCTCGGGGAATCAGATCATTGAAGAAAGAGGCGCGGGCTTTGCACTCCAGCGCCAGTACGTGTGGGGGCCTGGGGTGGACGAGCTGCTGCAGACGAAGATCGGGGGCGCGCCCTACTACTCCCATGAGAATGCCTCGGGGAGCATCGCGGCCCTGAGCGACGCCTCAGGGACGGTGGTGGAGCGGTACAGCTACGATCCTTTCGGGAACCGGACGGTCACGCTCTCCGCTAGCCTGAACCTGGAATATGGCTACCAGGCTTGCCGGCATGATCCGGAAACAGGCTTGGTGGACATGCGGGCACGCACCTACTCGCCGAAGCTGGGGCGCTTCCTCCAGCGCGATCCCATCGGGGTATGGACGGATGAGATCAACCTGGGCAACGGGCTTACGTTTGTGGGCAATGGGCCGGTCGATGGGAGGGATCCGGAGGGATTTGCTGGCGGACGCGGACCATTCCACTCCTGGTCGCTACAAGGGGAAAAAGCTGATGTCTTCAAATGGCTAAATAACTTCAAGACCAGAATGACTCGATGGGGCGGACAAGCTGATCATAGTTATCAGCTTAAAGAGCGATGCCGCGAGCTAGAGAAGTTTCTGAATTCTGGGTTTCCAGGCCCTTATTCTCCCGAGATTCTCGATGAGCTAGACAGATATTTCAAGTGGTGCAAAAAAACCTTCCCAGAAGGCTTCCGAACTTCTCCGGTTTTAGCACCCAAAACAGTCCCTGCACCAGCCCCAGATTCTCCATCTCTATTGGGAAAAATTCGGATTTCCATTTTTGGGCCATCGCGGCCTCCGCGCACTCGTACCATTACAGACGAATGTGGACGCACATGGGTTCAAATCTACGATGAGGAAAATAATGAATGGGGCAGAAGTTATCCCGGCTCAGGATATTCTGGAGTCGGCCCAGTTATTCCTGCTTACCCAGGAGCTCCGTTGCCACCACTTCCAGCTCAGCTCCCCATTCCATCCCTCCCCGGGATTCGCATCGGATTGGGATGGACCGGGATCCTCGCATGGTAAAAATCTCCGCCTTACTCTTTCACTCATTTATTCATCTTAGTTTGATCTTCAGATGGAATATGAAACCCATGCCCACTTCTTTCCTTTTTTTGGATTACATGACTATATGAACACAGCAGAAAAAGTATTTAACGAAGCTTACACAGCGGCAGTTAATGGCGCCCCTCACATGGCCATCAAGCATTGCAGGGAAGCGCTGCGTTTGGATCCTCACAACTTTAAATTTAAAGTCTATTTAGGGATACTTCTGGATGATCATGGGACTCCATCCGAATCTGAAGAAGCAAAAACGTTATTCATTAACGCTATCCAAGGATCTCCGCTCTCAAATTTTGCCACCGGGTGGGGGGAAGAAGCGGCCCTGCTCCACCTTGGAATACTGGAGGAGAAGCGCGGAAATCTGCAGGTAGCCAGCCTGTACTATCTACTACATGCTGCCATAGTCACTGTCGTCGAGAAAAAACATTCCATCCCATGGGAGCTATCGATTAATCACTTGAAAGCCATTACCCCTCAGAACGATCCCTCCATTCTTTCACTCATACAAGATGTCTTAGGAAAACTACATAAAGAAGCGCCTTAGAAAGATCGGCGACTGCATCGCAACAAAAGTGAAGTAGGACCACCATGAACGATCCACAACAAAAAGTGCCAACAAAATCTGAGGTCAAAGCACTTTTACAAGCCGCTTTCCACGGCACCCACATGAAGTCCGGATTAAGACCTGCTTCGCATGAAGAATGCGTGGAGATGCGAACAGGCATAATCTCTCTCTCGAATACTGACTTGCCGTTTGCTCTACGTGAAGTCCTTGAAGACCTTCTGGAAACACATGCCACTGACGACAGATTCGCAGATGTGGTCATCGATTTCTTAGATATCCTCTGCGGCGCCACAAATTACGAAGGCATCGAGGAAGTCTTCGGTGAACAACGATCTCTCGATGCTATAGAAACAGACGCACTTCTAAAACACGAGAAGTCACAAGCTGTCGCAGACTTTTCCCGAGATCAGGCAGTTGCCATCCAGAAATGGCTAGAGCATGCCAGGACTTGGCCGGAGATGGGGCTGCACCGCGGAAGCATTGACACCGCTTTGCTTTACTGGAAAAACCGAAGCCAACGCACGAAGTAATAACTATGCCCACCCTAACCCTCCCCGACGGCTCCACCAAATCCCTCCCTGAGGGCGCCACCCTCCTGGACGCCGCGGCCTCCATCGGCCCCCGCCTAGCCAAGGACGCCATCGCCGGCAAGCTCGACGGCAAGCTCCTCGACCTCAGCCACAAAATCGAGAAGGACGCCAAGCTCGAAATCCTGACAACCAAATCCCCCGAAGCCACCGAGATCCTGAGGCACAGCGCCTCCCACCTCATGGCCCAGGCCATCACCCGCCTCTTCGGCAAGGCCAAGCTCTGGGTCGGCCCGCCCCTGAACGAAGGGCGGTACGGCTTCTACTACGACATGGACCTCGAGCACCGCATCACCGAGGACGACCTGAGGAAGATCGAGCAGGAGATGGAGAAGATCGCCAAGGAGGACCTCAAGCCCGTCCGCGTCGAGATGAAGACCGAAGAGGCCATCCAAAAAATGGTCGAGGCCGACCAGCCCTATAAAGTAGAGCTCATCCGGGGCTTCGGCGTCCCGAGCGTCTCCTTCTACCGGCAGGGCGAGTTCCTCGACCTCTGCGAAGGACCCCACGTGCCAAGAACGGGCGTCTTCGGCGGCCTCAAGCTCATGGCCGTCACCGGGGCCTACCTCCACGGCGACCAGAAGCAGAAGATGCTCCAGCGCGTCTACGGCTGCGCCTTCTTCACCAAGAAGGAGCTCGACGCCCACCTCAAGGGCATCGAGGACGCCGAGAAGAACGACCACCGGCGCATCGGCACCGACCTGGACCTCTTCTTCACCGACCCCGTGGCCCCGGGTTCGCCCTTCTTCCTGCCCAAGGGCGCCTTCCTCTACAACGCCCTGATCAGTTTCATGCGCGAGCACTACCAGCGCCTGGGCTACCAGGAGGTCATCACCCCCCAGGTCTTCTCCAGCGAGCTCTGGAAGCGCTCCGGGCACTACGACCACTACCGCGACAACATGTACTTCTGCCGGGTGGGGGAGGAGGAGTTCGGCATGAAGCCGATGAACTGCCCCTCCCACGCCCTCATGTTCCGCGCCCGCCTGCGCTCCTACCGGGAATTGCCGCTCCGGTTAGCTGATTTCGGAAGACTGCACCGGTTGGAAGCCTCCGGCGTCCTCGCCGGCCTCACCCGGGTCCGCAGCCTCTCCCAGGACGACTCCCACATCTTCTGCATGCCCGACCAGATCGAGGCCGAGATCCAGGCCCTCCTGGCCCTGGCCTTCGAGGTCTACCGGGTCTTCGGCATGGAGCTGAGGCTGGAGCTCTCCACCCGGCCGCCCAAGTCCCTGGGCTCGGACGAGATCTGGGCCAAGGCCGAGGGCGCCCTGCGCAAGGTCCTGGACGCCTCCGGGAGGCCCTACCAGGTGAAGGCGGGGGAGGGGGCCTTCTACGGGCCCAAGATCGACTTCCACGCCAAGGACGCCCTGGGCCGGGAGTGGCAGCTGGCCACGGTCCAGCTGGACTTCAACATGGCCGAGCGCTTCGACCTGGAGTACGTGGGCCCGGACGGGCACCGGGCCCGGCCCGTGGTCATCCACCGGGCCATCCTGGGCTCCCTGGAGCGCTTCCTGGGGGTGCTCATCGAGCACACGGGGGGGAAGTTCCCGCTCTGGCTGGCCCCCGAGCAGGTCCGGGTCATGACCATCACCGACAAGGAGATCCCGGCGGGGGAGAAGGCCGCCCAGGCCCTGAGGGACGCCGGCCTGCGCGTCGGCACGGACTTCCGGGGGGACAAGATCAACGCCAAGATCCGGGACGCCTCGTTGCAACGCATTCCCTGCCTGGCTATACTCGGCGGCCGCGAAGCCGAGACGGGAGCCGTTTCCGTGCGGGATCGCGATCGGGGAGATCTCGGAGTCCTTCCCCTGCAAGACCTTGCGAAGGATCTGAGGGCACGGATCGACACCAGGACCTAAGTAGGAGGGGTTTCGGCATTTCGAAAGAACTGAGAATCAACGACCGGATCCGCATTCCGCGCGTGGTGTTGATCGATGAGAACGGGGTCCAGATCGGCGAGCTGGACACCTACCAGGCCCTGGCCAAGGCGAGGGCCGCCAACCTGGACCTGGTGGAAGTCGCCCCGGCCGCCCGGCCTCCGGTCTGCCGGGTCATGGATTACGGGAAGTACAAGTACCGGCAGAAGAAGAAGGAGCACCAGGCCAAGACCGCGAGCCATCTCAAGGAAGTCCGGCTGACCCCGAAGATCCAGGACCACGACCTCCTGATCAAGGTGGACCATGCCAAGGGGTTCCTGGGGAAGGGGCACAAGGTGCTGGTGAACCTGGTATTCAAGGGGAGGGAGCTGGACCATACGGACCTGGGGATGCACCTGCTGGACCGCTTCGTGAAGGCCCTGGACGGCTGCTGCCGGATCGAGGCCCCGCCCCGCAGGGAAGGTAAGAAGTTCTTCCTGATGCTGATTCCGAAGTAGAAGAAAGAGAAGAGAGGAAAGACATGCCGAAGAAGAAGACGCACAAGGGCGCGCGCAACCGCCTCAGGGTCACCCGCAACGGCAAGGTGATCCGCTACCAGGCCGGGAAGCGCAAGCTGATGAGCCACAAGACCGGCAGCCGCCGGCGCAAGCTCAGCCGCCCCGTCCTGCTCACCGGCAAGCCGGCCAAGAACATCCGTCACCTGTTGGCGACCTAGGAGACTTAGACCATGCGAGTCAAAAGCAGCGTCCAGAAGCGCAAGGCCCTCAAGCGGCTCCTCAAGCAGGCGGAGGGGTACCGGGGGGGGCGCCACCGCCTCAACCGCACGGTCCAGGAGGCGGTCGAGCGCGGCATGCGCTTCGCCACCCACGGCAAGAAGCGCAAGAAGCGCGACTTCCGCCAGATCTGGATCGCCCGGGTCCGCGCGGCCGCCGAGCTCCACGACATGAACTACCACGAGATGATCCACGGGCTGATCGTGGCCCAGGTGAAGCTGAACCGGAAAATGCTGGCCGAGGTGGCCATCCACGACCCGGCTGCCTTCGCCAAGCTCGCCGATCTCGCCCGCAGCAGCGCCAAGGCCGCCTAGTTGGCCAAGGCCATCGGGATGATCTCGGGGGGGCTGGACAGCACCCTCGCGGCGGCCCTGCTCCTGAGGCAGGGCATCGAGGTCCTCGGGATCAACTTCTACACGGGCTTCTGCGTCACCGAGCACCACCGCCGCCTGGGCATCCCGGGCCGCGACGGCCAGGCCTGCCGCAACGAGGCCCTGCGCGCCGGGGCGGACCTTCAGTTCGAGGTCCGCATGGTGGACATCGCCGAGGAATACTACGACATCATCACGAGCCCCAAGTACGGCTACGGCTCGGCCGCCAACCCCTGCATCGACTGCCGCATGTTCATGCTGGGCAAGGCCAAGCAGATCATGGAGGAGGAAGGCGCCGACTTCGTCTTCACCGGCGAGGTGATCGGCCAGCGCCCGAAGTCCCAGCGCAGGCCCGTCATCGACCTGATCGAGCAGAAGAGCGGCCTGGCCGGGCGCCTGCTGAGGCCGCTGTCGGCCAAGCTCCTGCCCATGACCATCCCGGAAAAAGATGGCCTGGTGGACCGCGAGCGCCTGGCCGGGATCTGGGGCCGCAGCCGCGAGACCCAGTTCGCCCTGGCCAAGGAGCTCGGGATCACCGATTTCCCCCAGCCGGCCGGCGGATGCTGCTTCCTGGCCGACGCCAACTTCGCCCACAAGTTCTTCGACTTCGTCGGGCATGCCAACGGCAAGCGGATCACCCAGGAAGACGCGGTCCTCCTGGGTACCGGGCGCCATTTCAGGCTGTCCGACACCACCAAGCTCATCGTGGGACGCAACGAGCACGAGAACCGGGTGCTCCAGCAGTTCGCCGGGGACCGGATCTTCCTGATCCCGGCCGAGGTGATGGGGCCGTCGGCCCTGATCGAGGGACCCGCGGATAAGGCTGTCCTGGAGCAGGCCGCAGCCGTGGCGGCCCGGTACTGCGACCGGACGGGGGAGGCGGCGGGCAAGGTCCTGGTCCGTTTCTCCTGCACCCGCACGGTGGAGGGGACCCGGCAGGAGATCATCCTGTCCGTGAAGCCGGCCGAGCCGGAAACCCTGGACGCTCTGCGCATCATCCCGCCGGCCACCACCAGCGCCAACGCGGTCTAATTATACATTAGACCGGGTTTCCTCAAGCTTCCCCCTCCGGGAAGCCGATAGCTTCGTATGGCCGATCCTCTCTTCCTGGATGCTATCCGGGACTTCCTCCAGGAACTCCGCAGGGACATGATCATCGTGAAAGGCTATGTCTCCCCCCGGACCCAAGGGGAATACGAACACCGCCTCACCGAGTTGGGACGATACGCGGCCTCCCATCAGCGACTCTTGAAGGACGTCGATCAGGCGGAAGCCTTGGCCGCCCTGAAGCTCTCGGGCATCAGCGAATCCCTGCTGAAGGACTACCTGATCGACCACCTGGAGGCCAGGAACAGTCCGGCCACCCTGAACACCCACCTGTACACGATCAAGTCCTTCTGGCAGTTCGCGGCCAAGCAGTACGGGGTCCCCGACCTCACCGTGGACCTGGCCCATTCCCGGGCACCCAAGAAACCGGGGGTCCACCTGCCCGAGCGCCACGTCCAGGCCTTCCTGGAGCACCTGGCAGCGCGCGAAGGCGCCCCGAAAGCCGAGCTCATGCGGGACCGGGTCTTCTTCGAGATCGCCGCCCGCTACGGCACCCGCATCTCCGAAGCCCTGGGCCTGGACCTGGACAGCCTGACGATCACCCCCCATTCCATCGACCTCAAGATCTTCGGCAAGGGCGGCAAGGTCCGCGTGGTCCCCCTTCCCCTCTACGACGAGAAAGGCCCCCTGGCCAACCACCAGGCCTTCGGGACCCTGGTCCGCCAGTACCTGGATACGGTCCGCAAGGACTGGAAGGCCCATCCGGGGCACGAGAAGGCCCTCTTCCTCAGCCGCAAGGGCCTGCGTTGGTCCGACGACGCGGCCCGGGCGGTCTTCACCCGCTCCATGTCGGCCCTGGGCTTCGCCCAGCACGGCTACGTGGTCCATTCGCTGAGGCATTCCCTGGCCAGCCACCTGCTGAACGCCGGGGTCGGCCTCCCCACCGTCTCCAAGATCCTGGGCCACGCCAGCACCCAGGTCACGGCCTCCATCTACGCCCACTCGGACACGTCCGAGGTGGAGAAGGGGATGACGAAGGGCTACTGAGGCTCCTCGTCCTTGGACCTCGTCAGGAGGGCGATCAGCCCCCCCAGCAGGCCCCAGGAGATCAGGCAGAAGCGGGTGAGCAGGGAAAGCGCCAGGGCCGTGGCCTTGGGCACCCCCAGGCGCCCGAAGCCGTCCACGTAGGCCATCTCCCCGATGCCGAATCCCATGATGGAGACCGGGATGCACCCGATCATGGAGACGATGGCGATGACGACCACGAACTGGGGGAAGCTCACCTGCTCGGGCGGGATGCCCAGGGCCCTGCCGATGAAGGTCCCCACTAGGATGTAGCCGGTGTGGTTGCAGAGGGCCCAGAAGGCCCCTTGGGCGACGGCCCCCTTGTGGTCCTTGTACAGGTCCACGGCCTGGTCCACCTCGGCCAGGATCCCCCCCCCCACCGGCAGGCGGCGGATGCGCGCGGGGGTCAGCCAGCGGCGCTTGAGCGGGCTGAAGTAGAAGGCGGCCCCGGCTACCAGGAGTCCCAGGAGCCCCAGGATGACCCCCGAAGCCTGCCCCGTCACGGCGGAGACGATGCCGGCCAGCAGGACCAGGCCCAGCATGCCCACCCCCCGGTCCAGGAAGACCGTGACCACGGCGGCCGTCCCCCGGCCCGGGAAGCGCTTGGCCGCGGCATAGGCCTTCACGATGTCCCCCCCCGTCTGGCCGGGCATGGTGTTGTTGAAGAAAAGGCCCAGGAGGTTGAGGCGCAGGACCTGGAGGAAGGGCAGGCGAAGGCCCTGGGCGTCCAGGAGGGACTTCCAGCGCAGGGCCAGCAGGGGCTGGTTCAGGCCCAGGATGGCCAGGGCGGCGCCCAGGTAGGGCCAGCGGATGCCCTGGAGGGCGTCCAGGAAGTCCTGCTTGGGGATGGTCCAGGCCAGGTAGCCCAGGCAGGCCAGGGTGAAGACGATCCGGAAGGCCAGGCCGATCCACTTCCGACGGGGCACGGCGGGAGCATACGGTATCATCCCCCCCGCCATGAAGGCCTTTGAGACGACGCTGAGGGTCCGCTACGCCGAGACGGACCAGATGGGGGTGGCCTACCACGCCAACCTCCTGCCCTGGTTCGAGGTC
>JAHFOU010000381.1 GCA_023261525.1 Planctomycetota bacterium
GAGAAGAACCTCGGATGCGGGACCCATGCCCCCAGCTGGCTGGAGAACCGCGGCGGCGGCATCCGCCTCAAGGCCCTCGAGTCCCTGGCGCCGGGGAGCCGCTTCGACCAGCGCCATTCCAACTGTTCGGGCAAGCACTCCGGGATGCTGGTGACCTGCCGCCACAAGGGCTGGCCGGTGGAGACCTACCTGGATCCCGCCCATCCCCTCCAGGCCCGCATCCGCCGCCTGGTGTCCGGGATGTCCTCGGCCCCGGAGTCCTCCCTGGTCCCCGCCGTGGACGGCTGCACGGCGCCGGTCTACGCGCTCACCCTGAGGCAGATGGCCACGGCCTACGCCCGCCTGGTCAGGCCCCCGGCCGGCCTGGAAGGCCCTGCCCGCCGCGTGGCGGCGGCCATGACGGCGCATCCCTTCCTGGTGAACGGCACCGAGGGCTTCGACACGGAGCTGATGCAGGCCACGGCCGGGCGCCTGGTCTCCAAGCGCGGGGCCGAGGGGGTGGCCTGCGTGGCGCTGTCGGACCGGGGCTGGGGTCTGGCGGTCAAGGTCTCGGACGGCACCCAGCGGGCCTCGTCCCCGGCCGCGATCGGCGTGCTGGAGAAGCTCGGGGTCCTTTCGGTTGGAGAATCCGAGGCCATGGCGCCCCATGCCCGGCCCCAGGTCAAGAGCGTGAAGGGCGTGGTGGTCGGGGAGATCCGGCCCGCGGCGTTCGTGCTCGAGAGGGCCTAGTCCGGTCCGATTTTCGGGCGCCCCAGCCAGGCCGTCAGCAGGATCTGGGCCGCCGCGCGGTCCAGCTCGCCCGTCCGGCGCAGGGTGGAGTGGCGTCCGAGCGGGCGGAGTTCCTTCCCGGCCCTCGCCGTGGTCATGCGCTCGTCCAGCTCGGCGATGACGACGCCTTCCGGTAGAGCGGGCCTCAGGGCCTCCTCGAAGGTCCGCACCCTCGCCACGGCCAGGCCCTCGTTGCCGTCGAGCTGGAGGGGCAGTCCGATCAGGACCGTGACCACGCCCTTCTCCCGCACGATCCCCACGAGGTGCTCAAGGTCCTTCGCCAGCTCGGTCCTCAGATAGGTCGGCAGGGCCTGGGCCGTGATGCCCAGCTCGTCCGAGAGGGCTAGGCCGATGCGCTTCTCCCCCAGGTCGAGGGCCAGCACCCGCCCGATCATGGGACCAGGGCCTTGAGGGCTTCCGTGCGGCTCCGTTCGCAGACCAGGGTGCCGGAAGGGGCCTGGACGATCAAAAGCCCACGGGCCCCGGAGAGGATCAGGGGACGGGCGGGGTCGGCGCCCACGGCCGTCACCCCACGGCAGGCATCCAGGCGGGCGTTGCCGAACACGCGGTTCCCGGAGCGGTCCGCGGGGAGGGAGGCTTCCCAGGCGGCCCAGGTCCCCCAGTCCGACCAGGAGAAGGAAGCCGGCAGGACGGCGGCTTTCCCGGCCGCGGCCGCCTTCTCCATCACGGCGTAATCGATGGAGCGCTTCGGGATGCGGCCGTAGCCCTGGAGCCCCGGACCCAATTTCCCCAGGGCGGCATGGACGTCGGGGGCGTGACGGGCCAGGGCCTCGAGCAGGACGGAGGCCCGCCAGACGAAGATCCCGCTGTTCCAGAGGAAGCCGGCCTTGCGGTAGCGCGCGGCGCGGGCGGCGGCGGGCTTCTCGTGGAAGCGCGCCAGGGACCAGAACCCGCCTCCGAGGGGAGAGCCCGGCTGGAGGTAGCCGTACGCGGTGGCCGCACGGTCCGGGCTCACGCCGAAGGTCATGAGGAGGTCCCGGCGGGAGGCCAGGGCCGCGGCCCGTCTCACCTGGCGGGCGAAGGCGGAGGCGGGTGAGATCCGGTGGTCGGCGGGGCAGACGGCCATCACCGCATCGGCGTCCAGGCGGGCGATGCGCTGTGCGGCCAGGCCGATGGCCGCAGCGGTGTCCCGGGCCTCGGGCTCGACCAGGATCCGGGAGGGCTTGAGCCCCGGAGCCAGGCGGCGGAGGGAGGCCGCCTGGGCCCGGGTGGTCACCAGCCAGAGCCGGTCGTAGGGGACGAGCAGCCTCAGCCGGCGCACGGTGTCCTCGAAGAGGGAGAGTCCTCCGGGAAGGAGGGGCAGGGCGTGCTTGGGCGCCTCGGGGGTGCTCCAGGGCCAGAAGCGCCTACCCGGTCCCCCGGCCAGGATGACGGCGTGGAGGGGCTTCACGCTAGGCCCGGCTGGCGATGGCCCGGTTCAGGTCGGAGAGGCGCTCCTGGATCTGTCCCAGGGCGTGCAGGACATCCAGGTGGACCGCGCTGGATTCCCGGGATTCCGGCGTGCCCCGCGCCAGGCGCTCGATGTGGCGGATGCGGAGCATCCCCCCACGGCTTCTCAGGTTGAAGGAGCGCTCCAGGCAGGCGGTGTGGCGCTCGGGATCCTCCTCGGCCAGGGCCATGCGGGTCTCCCGGGCCAGGGCCAGGACCTCGGCGTGGTAGGCCTCGAGCTCCTGCCAGCCCTCCGCCGAGAAGCCCTGCCCCGTGCGCTCCTTCTTCTGGGACAGGCGCAGGAGGTCCCTCACCACCACGTCCCCGGCGCTTTCCAGGTCGTCGGCCGCGGCCACCAGGGCCAGGGCGCGCTGGGAGGTCTCCTGGGTCAGGGAGCGGCCCAGGAGGCGGGAGAGGTACTCGGTGACGGCCCGCTGGAGGCGGTCCGCCCGCTGGTCCCGGGCCTCCAGGTCCCGGCGCAGGGCCGGGGAGCCGGAGCGGAGGGCCTCCA
>JAHFOU010000382.1 GCA_023261525.1 Planctomycetota bacterium
CGGGGGACGGAACTGGCCGCTCTGGATCCGGGCAGGCGACGGGAAGGAAACCGGGGTCAGGCTGAAACCGGGCGAGATGGTCCTCTACAACGGCCTGGACCTCGAACACCGGCGCACGGCCCTGAAGGCCTCCCGCGCGACCTTCCTGCTCCTGCACTACGCCCGGGAGGCGGACTGCCCTTCCTGACGGGCCCGGGCGATCTCCCAGGCCCAGGCCGCCGCGCCGGGGTCCGCAGCCAGGGCCGCCAGCCTCCGGGAGGCCCGCCCGCCGCGGCCGGCCGCGCGCTCCGCCTGGGCCAGGTGGAGGGACGCGGCAGGCCCCCCGCCCAGGGAGACCGAGCGCGACAGGGCCTCCTCGGCCCGCGCCGCGTCGCCGCGGAGCAGGTAGACCATGCCGGCCTTGAGCAGGCGGCGGGAGCGCTCGCGGCGGGCCGGGGCCAGGACCAGGACCAGGAAGAGGTCCATCTGTCCGGCAGCCCAGAGCAGGAACCATCCCAGGAAGGCCGGGCCCGGCGCGGCGGCCAGGGGACCGGACGGGTCCATGAGCCCCAGCATCGCCACGTCCGCCAGGCCCAGGGCCGCGAGGCAGAGGCAGGTCCCGGCACGGATCCTCCCGGCGGCCAGCTGGCCCAGGCCAGGCCAGAGGATCCCGAGCAGGAAGGGCAGTCGTTTCTTCATGCGGCGGGCCGCGAGTATATCATGCCCGGCGATGCAAGCCCCCGTCCTGCGCCTGTTGGACGCCGCCCTCAACCGGGCCCGGGAGGCCGCCCGCTCGGCCGAGGACTATGCCCGCTTCATCGCCTCGGACGCCCAGGCCGCGAGAAGACTCAAGGACCTGCGCCAGGCCCTGGGCCGTGCGGGACGCGCCGTCCCCCCCCATGCCCGGGACGTGGCCTCCGACGCCCTGAAGGCCCACACGCCGCCTGCCGAGACCCGCAGGCGCGATCCCCAGGACGCCGCCACGGCCTCGCTCAAGCGGCTCCAGGAGGCGCTCCGCTCCGTCGAGGAGTTCGCCAAGCTCGGCCAGACGGCCCTCTCCGCCGAGGCGAAGCGGCTCCGCTTCGAGGCCTACCGGATCGAGACCGCGCTCTTCCTGCCCCCCGCGCTGGGGGCGTTGCGGGCCGCCCGCCTCTACGCGGTGCTCTCGCCCGAACTCATGCCCGGGGATCCCCTGAGGGGCGCGAAGGAGGCCCTCGCGGGCGGGGTCCAGGTCCTGCAGCTCAGATGCAAGGGCCCCGCCTGGACGGACCGCCGCGTCCTGGCCCTGGCCGCCCACATCCTGCCCCTCTGCCGCCGCCACGGCGTCCCCTTCTTCCTGAACAACCGCACGGACCTGGCCCTCGCGGCCGGCGCCGACGGGGTCCACCTGAGCCAGTCCGACCTGAGCGTGCCCCAGGCGAGGGCCCTGGCGGGACGCCGCCTCCTGATCGGGGTCTCCACCCACACCCCAACACAGATCCGCCAGGCCTGCCGCCAGGAGATCGACTACCTGGCCGTGGGGCCGGTCTTCCCCACCCTGACCAAGCCGCACCGGGGCGCGGTAGGCCTGGGCCTCCTCGGCCGGATCCCGGCGGGCGCGCCGGCGGTCTTCGCCATCGGCGGCATCGAGCGGGGCAACGTCGGCAAGGTCCTGGCCCGGGGGGATTTCGGGATCGCCGTGACCGGGGCCATCTTCCGGGCCCGGGGCCTCCGCGCCGCCGCCCGGGACCTCCGGCGGCGCTTGACAAGGCTTCCCGCCCGGGGATAGGCTGAAGCCTTCATGGCGGATGCCCCCCAGAACCTGGACCGCGTCCTCAGGATCCGCATCCCCGTCACCGTCGTCCTCGCCGAGCGGAAGATGGCCCTGGAAGAGGTCATGGGCCTGGCGCCCGGGTCCGTCATCGAGTTCGACCGCCACCACCAGCAGCTCCTCGACCTCTGCGTGAACCACAAGCCCATCGCCCGCGGCGAGACCGTCACCCTGCGCGAGAAGTTCGGCCTGAGGGTGCGCGAGATCGGCCCCCTCAAGGAAACCATCCGCTCCCTCGGGGTCTAGTTGGAATCCGAATCCGCCCTCCTGGGCTGGCTGAGGCGCCGCCTGAAGGGTTCCCCCGCCCTGCTCCTGGGTCCCGGCGACGACGCCGCCGTCGTGCGCCTGGCCGACCGCCGGGCCGTGCTCCACGTGGACCAGTGCGTGGAAGGGATCCATTTCCGCCGGGGCACGCCCTGGCGCCAGGCCGGCGCCAAGGCCGTCCTGCGCTGCGCGAGCGACCTGGCGGCCATGGGATGCCGCCCGGTGGCGGCCCTGGCGGCGGCGGCCCTCCCGGCCCGCCTGTCGGCGAAGAACCGTCGGGACCTGGTCCTCGGCATGGAGTCCGCGGCCCGTTCCTGCGGGATCGCCATCGCCGGGGGCGACCTCAGCGCCACCTCGGGCCCGGCGGTGCTGGGCGTGACCGTCCTGGGCGAGGTGCCCAAGGGGATGAAGCCCGTCCCCCGTTCCGGGGCGAGGCCGGGCGACCTCCTGGCCGTCACCGGACGCCTGGGCGGCTCGGGGCGGGGGCGACATCTGAAGCCCAGGCCCCGGATCCGGGAGGCCCTCCTCCTCCAGCGCCGCCTGGACCTCCATGCCATGATCGACCTCAGCGACGGCCTGGCCCTGGACCTCTCCCGTCTCCTGGACGAGAGCGGCCGCGGGGCTTCCGTGATCGCCTCCTGGATCCCCATCCACCCCGACGCCCGCCGC
>JAHFOU010000064.1 GCA_023261525.1 Planctomycetota bacterium
CACCTGGCCAATGCCAAGAAGTACGAATCCATGGGGGATCAGGAGAAGGCCGCCGGGCAGTACCACCTCATCCTCCAGCTGGAACCCAAGGACCAGGGCCTGAAGGCGGAGGTCCTGGACAAGCTCCAGTCCTTCGAGAAGCGGGACGGCATCCTGTCGGCCGGCGTGGTGGCGGCCCTGGTGGGCGCCTTCCTGGTCCTGGTCCTGATCGCCCTCCTGCTCATCCTGCGGATGGATTGAGCCGCCCGACCCCCCCGTTCCCGCGTTTCCTGGTCCCGCCGCCCTCGCGGTCCCTTCCGCGTCCTGCCGCGGAGGTCCTGGTGATCGGAAGCGGCATCGCGGGTCTCAGCGCCGCCCTGGCCGCGGCGGGCGAGGGTGCCAGGGTCCTCATCCTCACCAAGCGGGCCGCCTCGGACGGCAGCACCTCCCACGCCCAGGGAGGCATCGCCGCCGCCCTGGCCCCGGGGGACAGCGTGGAGCGCCATCTCGCGGACACCATCGCCACGGGCCAGGGCCTTTCGGATCCCGAGGTGGTCCAGGCCGTGGTCCGCGACGGGGTCCAGGCGGTGCAGGAGGTCATCCGCTGGGGCCTCCGCTTCGACCGGGCCGGGAAGTCCCTGGCCTTCGGCCTCGAGGGCGGCCATTCCCGGGCCCGCATCCTGCACGCGGGGGGGGACGCCACCGGAAAGGCCCTGGAGGAGACCCTCCTGCGCAAGGCCCGCGCCAGCCGGAGGATCTCCTTCCGGGAACACACCTTCACCCTGGATCTCCTCCAGGACGCCTCCAGGGCCGTCCGGGGCGTCCTGCTGGCCTCCCCGAGCGGCCGCGTGGAGATCCTCTCCGCCCGGGCCGTGGTCCTGGCCACGGGCGGAGCGGGCCAGCTCTACCGGGAGACCACCAACCCCGACGTGGTCACCGGGGACGGGATCGCCATGGCCCTGAGGGCCGGGGCCGAGGTGGGGGACCTGGAGTTCGTCCAGTTCCATCCGACCACCCTCTACGTGGCCGGGGCCTCGCGCATGCTGATCTCGGAGGCGGCGCGTGGCGAGGGCGGCGTCCTGCGCGACCGCAACGGGGTGGCCTTCATGGCCTCCTTCCATCCTGCCGCCGACCTGGCGCCCCGGGACGTGGTCAGCCGGGCCATCGTGGAGCGTATGCGGAGGACCTCCGACACCCAGGCCTACCTGGACCTCACCCACCTCAAGGGAAGCCGGGCCTCCCGCAGGTTCCCCCAGATCACCAAGGTCTGCCGGGCCTTCGGGCTGGATCCGGACCGGGATCCCATCCCGGTGCGCCCGAGCGCCCACTACTGGATCGGGGGCGTCCGGGAGGACCTGGAGGGCAGGACCCGCCTGACTGGACTCTATGCCTGCGGGGAGGCCTCCCTGTCGGGCCTGCACGGGGCGAACCGCCTGGCCTCGAATTCCCTGCTGGAGGGCCTGGTCTTCGGTCGGAGGGCGGGCCTGGCCGCGGCCGCATCCTCCTCCACCCGCCCGGCCCGCCTGGCCGAGGCGGGCCGTCCGCGGCGGCGCGGGCGGGGGGAACCCATGGACCTGGCCGATGCCCGCAATGCGCTGAGATCCCTCTGCTGGCGCCGGGTGGGCATCGAGCGCGAGGCCTCCGGGATGACGGAAGCCCTGCGTCAGATCCTGTTCTGGGAGCGCTACCTGTTCACGTCGGCCTTCCCCGACCCCGGCGGATGGGAACTCCAGAACCTCCTGGTCCTGGCCCATGCCCTGACCGAGTCCGCCCTGGCCCGCGAGGAGAGCCGGGGGGTCCACTTCCGGACCGACTTCCCCGAGCGGGATGACGCGCGCTGGCTGAAGCACCTGCTCTGGCGGGACGGGCGCCTTTGTTCGGAGCCGCTGTCCCGCAAGCCCCTGGCCCCTGTCCAGGCCGCCCGGTAGGATCCCCGCCATGGACGACGTCACCCGCCAGCGCATCGAGCAGTTCAAGTACTTCGTGACGGTGGATCCGGACGGGGAGATCAGCCACTTCGGCCTCGGGAAGGCCTACTTCGACGCCGGTACCCTGGCCGAGGGCCGCGCGGATGCGGTCGAGGCCGTCGCCATGTTCGCCGAGGCCATCGTGGAACTCCGCAAGGTGCTGACCATCAAGCCGGACTATGCCGCCTGCTTTCTCTTCCTGGGCCTTTCCCAGCAGAAGTCCGGGGACAAGACTGGCGCCATGAAGACCTACCAGGACGGGATGCTGGTGGCCCAGAAGAACGGCGACTTGCATCTCCGCAAGCGCATGTGGGACCAGACCCAGATCCTCGAAGGGAAGATGGCGCCTCCGCCCCCGCCGGGCGTCCCGGGTAAGCCGCCCGAGACCGGTCCCTCCCAGATCCATTGACCGACCTCTCCTTCGTCGTGCCGGCCTACAACGAGGCCGAACGCATCGGAGGGACCCTGGCGGCGATCCGCGCGGCCGGGGAGGCGAGCGGCCTGGCCTGGGAGGTCGTGGTGACGGACAACGCCTCCACGGACGACACGGCGGCCCTGGCCCGGGCTTCCGGCGCCAGGGTGGTCCCCGAGCCCTTCCGCCAGATCGCCCGCTCCCGCAACCGGGGGGCTTCCGAGGCCAAGGGAAGGTACCTGATCTTCGTGGATGCCGACACCCGCGTCTCTCCGGACCTTGTCCGGGAGGCCGTGGCGGCCCTGGCCTCCGGTGGGGCGGTCGGCGGGGGAAGCCTGCTCAAGCTCGAAGGGGCGGGGCCTCTCCTTCAGCGCATCGTCGCCCCCTGGAACCTGATCTCGCGGAAGCTGACCCTGGCGGCCGGATCCTTCCTCTTCTGTCTGCGCGAGGCCTGGGAGGGGACGGGAGGCTTCGACGAGCGCTACTTCGCCTCGGAGGAGATCTGGTTCTCGCGGGCGCTGAAGCGCTGGGGACGGGCCCGGGGCCTTTCGTTCCGCATCCTGGAGGGCCATCCGGCGGAGACCTCGGCCCGGAAAATGCAGGGGAAGGCGATCTTCCGCTTCGGCCTCCAGTTCCTGGTCCTGAATCTTTGCCCCTGGCTCCTCAGGAGCCGGAGGGCCTGCTTCCTCTGGTACCGGCGCTAGAGGACCTCCAGGTCCTCCACCCGGGTCCCTGGGGCAAGGAAGGCCCGCTTCAGCATGGCCAGGGCCATGCCCGGGCAGGCGCTGGTGATCCGGCCCGCGGCCCCCAGCTCGGTCCCGGGCGCCAGGGTCCGCCCGTCCGGGACGCGGAGGCGGGCCAGGCGCTGGGACACCTGGCCCAGGTTGTGGAGGCGGGCGATCGTCTCCTGGCCCACGTAACAGCCTTTGCTGTAGGAGATCCAGCCCGTGTCCTCGTCCAGGCCGCCTTCTTGAGGGAGGTTCTCCTCCGTGAGATCCACGCCGAAGCGGGGCATGAGGTTGGAGATCCTCAGGGCTTCCTCTCCCGCTTCATCTAAGGCGGGAAGAGGCGGGTGGAAGGCCGGGGAGGCCCAGACCTCCCTCCCCGGGCCCGTGCGGCAAAAGGGCAGGAGCTTCGCCCCCGGGGGGACGGAAGGCAGATCTCCTTCCCCGGCCAGGGCGGTGACGGAGATCTGGGACGAACGATCCTCGATGGCCACATCCTCCATGATGATGCCCTTCTCCCAGGTGGCCTTGAGCCAGGCGACTCGCGCCGCGTCCGTCTCCACCCAGAGGCAGTCCGCATCGGCCAGCACCGAAAGGAGGGCCAGGACCTTCCCCTTGGGGCTGGTGTGGACGCTCCGGTGGGCCTCCCCGGGTTTCAGGGCCTTCACGTTCCCGGTCGTCAACCCGTGAAGGAATTTCACCCGGTCCGCCCCGGTCAAGCGCAGGAGGCCCCGGGGGATCAGGGGCAGGAGCTTCACTTCCGCCCGCCCTTCTTCTTCAACGGCTTCACGCCGGAGTGCCCCATCCCATCTTCGGGCCTGACCCCGAAGGTCCTCGCCCAGTTCTGGACCTCGGAGTCGGAAAGGGCGGTGGCGCCGGAAGGCCTGGCGACGGGGGAGGCCTCCTTGCGCCTCAGAAGAGCGGAGAACTCGGCGGAGGACGCGGATTTCGCCCCGGCCGCCCGGGCGGCGGCCCTCACGGCATTGTCCGAGGAGACCACGGCCGTCTCCCGGGCGTGGTCCGTCTTCGCGAGAAGGTCGGCGATCAGGCGGTCCGCATCCTTGGGGGAACGGGAGAAGCGGACCTTCACCTCCCGGTGGGAGGCCCGGTCGGAATAGGGCAGGTCGGTGCCATCGAAGACGGTGACCACCCTCGAGCCCGTCCGGGCTCCGAAGTCGGCCAGGGCATCCAGGAGGCGTCGGCGGGCGGATTCCAGGTCGTCCTTCTCGGGAAGGGCCCGGTCCCAGGCGTGCAGGAGGTTGTAGCCGTCGACCAGGTATTCCATTTATCTGCGCGAGGTGCTCCAGGCGAACCAGGCCGCCACGGCGAAGAGCACCCAGGAGATCCAGCCGGAGACGCAGAGGGCGGCCACGGCGTGCAGGGTGGGGAGATCGAGCCGGAGGAGGGTGCCGCGGGAGAAGGCATAGGTTCCGTATCGGCCCAGGGCCACGGAACCCGCCGAGAAGAGCACCGCCAGGAGCCGTTGCCCTGTCGAAGCCGCCGGGGCGCCCAGGCGCATCCCGAACCCGGTCGAGGCTCCGGCCACGCCTGCCGCCAACCCGGCCAGGAAGAGGCGGATGGGGAGGTTGGCGATGCCCACCCAGAGCACGGCGCCCAGCAGGGCCCCGAGCAGGGAGAGGACGATGCCCCTCACTTCAGGTCTTCCGGGCGAGCAGGAAGTCGGCCAGGGACAGGAGCTCCGCACGGTGGGGGGCCCTGGTCTCGGCGATCTCGCCGCGGGCCATGTCCACGTAGCGCGCCGCCGTCCGGTAGGTGGAATCGATGGCGCCCCGGCCGGCCAGCATCTCCTGGACCTGGGCCTTGAAGGCGGGATCCCCCAGGCGGGCCCAGTAGTCCTTCTCCAGTCCGGCCCGTTCGGTGGGGGACAGCTCCTCCAGGAGGCGCAGGAAGGGCATGGTGAGCTTGCCCGTCGTGATGTCGGTGCCGAGGGACTTGCCCATGCGCCCCTCCTCGCCGACCACGTCCAGGCAGTCGTCCACGATCTGGAAGGCCATGCCCAGGTTGAGGCCGTAGCGCTCGTAGGGGGCCGCCTCGTCCTCGGAGAGCCCGCCCACCACGGCGCCCAGCTGGCAGCAGGCCGCCAGGAAGGTGGCCGTCTTGAGGCGGATCATGGAGAGGTAGCGCTCCTCGGAGGGGATGGAGCGGCCGAAGCGGTCCTGCAACTGCCAGAGCTCCCCCTTGCAGAGGTCGGAGGTCACCCCGGAAAGGACCCGGGAGACGATGGGATTCTCGAAGGTGCTGATGAGGGAGAAGGCCGAGGCGAACAGGAAGTCCCCGAAGATCACGGCGATCTCGTTGTCCCACTTGGCATTGGTCGTGGCGCGGTTGCGGCGGACTTCGGCGTCATCGAGGATGTCGTCGTGGACCAGGGTGGCGGTGTGCAGGAGCTCCACCACGGTGGCCAGCTTGACCAGGTCGTCGGAGGGGTCGTTCCCCCGGCCGCTGGCCAGCAGGACCAGGGCCGGCCTCATCCGCTTGCCCTTGGAGCCCAGGATGTGGGTGCCCAGCTCGTTCAGGAGGCGGTAGCGCCCGTCGGCCTGGCTGCCCAGGCTCTCCTCGACCCTCGCCAGGCCCCTGGAAACGGGCGCAAGGACGGCGTTCAGGTCCGGGAGTGCCGCCGACGTCGGGTGGGAAGGCACGGGAGGCATTCTATCGGAAGGCCTGCCCGGAGCCAGCGCGAAAGCGGGCCAGTTCGCGAGGGGTATTCCAGGAGGGGGGAGGCGGGACGTCCATCTTCCGCGAGGGCAGGGCGGAGGGCCCCTTTCCCCGAAGGCGAAGACGGCGGATCCGGGTCAGGAGGGCCCGGTGATACAGGCCCGGGAGGGGGCTGGAGCCCAGGGTAACGGCCCTGGTCCTCTGGCGACGCTTCCAAAACAGGGCCAGGGTGTCCTTGGAAAGGGGAGCCTGGTCGCAGGCCGTCAGGAGGACCCAGGATGTCCTGGAGGCCTCCAGGCCTGCTTGGAGCCCCGCCAGAGGGCCCTGAGGCCCTTCCGGATCCGGGATCTGGGGGACCTTGAGCCTGGGGATGCGTCGCCGACCCGAAGCCACCAGGACCTCGTTCGCGAGGCCCGCATAGTGCCCGGCCAGGAGGTCCACGGCCCTCCGACCCCGGATCCTGAGCAGGGCCTTGTCCCGCCCCATGCGGCGGGAGGCGCCCCCCGCCAGGAGGATCACGGTGAGGGGAAGACGCATCCCCGCTAGAATACCCGGACCTCATGCCGCTCTATCCCGTTTTCCTCAACCTGAAGGGGCGAAACGTCCTGGTCGTGGGCGCCGGCCCGGTGGGCGTCCGCAAGGCCCGGGGCTTGGCCGCCGCCGGGGCCCGCCTCACCGTGGTGGCCTTGGCTTTTTCCGCCTCCCTGCCGAAGTCAGCCCGCCGCCGGAAGCGGGCGTACCGGACCTCCGACGTGCGTGGCTGCCTCCTGGTCGTGGCGGCCACGGACCATGCCGCCCTCAATGCCCGGATCGCCCGCCAGGCCCGTGCCGCCGGGGCCCTGGTCAACCGCACGGACGACGCGAGGGATTGCGACTACCAGGTGCCTTCCCTGTTCCGGGCCGGGAAGCTGTCCGTGGCCGTCAGCACGGGAGGGAGGGATCCTCGTCTTGCCCGCCGCATTCGCCTGGATCTCCAGAAGCGCTACCGGGGAACGCGATGAAGGGGGAGGTCATCCTCGTCGGCGCCGGTCCGGGGGACCCGGGCCTGATCACCGTGGCCGGCCGTGACGCCCTGGCTTCGGCCGACGTGGTGGTCCACGACGCCCTGGTCTCCCCCGGCATCCTGGCCCTGGCCCCGCGGACCGCACGGCGCATCTACGCGGGCAAGCGCGCGGGCCAGCACCAGTTCCCCCAGAAGGAAATCCACGCCATCCTGATCAAGGAAGCCCGCCGGGGGCTGAAGGTCGTCCGCCTCAAGGGCGGGGATCCCTTCGTCTTCGGGCGGGGGGGGGAGGAGGCCGAGGCCTGCCGCCGGGCCGGCATCCCCTTCCGCGTCGTCCCCGGGGTCAGCAGTGGCAACGCCGTCCCCGCCTGTGCCGGCATCCCCCTCACCCACCGGGGCCTGGCCTCGGCCGTGGCCTTCGTGACCGGGCACTCCGAATCGGGGAAGGAGGACGACATCGCCTGGGCCTCCCTGGCCACCTTCCCGGGCACCCTGGTCTTCTTCATGTCCATGAAGGCCCTGGAGGGCATCTCCAGGAACCTGAGGGCCCACGGCATGCCGGAGTCCACCCCGGCCGCGGCCATCCGCTCCGGGAGCCTGCCGGACCAGAAGGTGGTGGTGGGGACCCTGGCCACCCTCCCCCGGAAGGCCGCCCGCCTGGGAACCCCGGCCCTGGTCGTGGTGGGGAAGGTCGTTCGCCTGAGATCCCGCCTGGCCTGGCTGGAGCGCCGTCCCCTCTTCGGCCGCACCGTGGGGGTGACCCGAAGCCTGGAACGCGGTTCCGAGCTTACCCGGAGGCTGGAAGCCCTGGGCGCCTCGGTCCTGGCCCTTCCCTGCATCCGCCATGCTCCGCCCAAGGCCTCCGGGCCCTGGAAACGGGCCCTGAAGGCCCTCGCCGGGGGGGAGTTCGACTGGCTGGTCGTCTCCAGCCCCCAGGCCGCCCAGGCCCTCTGGGAAGGCCTAGCTGCAACCCTGGGCCTGGATGCCAGGGCCCTGGGCGGGGTCAGGATCGCGGCCCTGGGCCCCGGCACGGCGGAGGCCCTGGGGCTCAAACCCGATCTCCTGCCCCGGGACCCTTCGGCCGCCGGCCTTCTGAAGGCCTTCCGTCGCCTGGACCTGAGCGGTCGCCGCATCCTCCTGCCGCGCTCGGACATCGCGCCCAAGAGCCTCCAGCAGGGTCTGGAAGCTCTCGGCGCCTCGCCGACGGCCGTGACGGCCTACCGCACCCTGGCGGAGCCCCTGCCCCCGGAAGCCCTGCAGGCCCTGGCTTCCGGACGCGTGGACGCCGTCCTCCTGGCCTCCTCCTCGGCGGCTCGGGCCTTTGCCGCATCCCTGAGAAAGGGGCGCCTGCGTTGCCGGGCCCGCCTGGTCTCCATGGGGCCCGAGACCTCGGCGGCCCTGAGATCGGAAGGCCTGAGGCCGGCCGCCGAGGCCAGCCCCCACACCCTCGACGGCCTGATCGCCGCCCTGCGAAAGAGCCTTTGACCCCGGCCCGGGGGCTTGGTTAAGATCCCGTTCCTATGCGCGTCCACGTCCAATGCAGCGTCTGCAGCCTCGGGCATCGCGCCGACCTCCGGGACCTCCCGGATGCCAAGATCGTCTGCCCCTTCTGCGAGCACGACGCCCAGCTCCCCGAGGACGAGGAGATCGCCCGCATCGAACAGCAGACCTCCCGCGACTGCCTCCAGACCGTCTTGGGAGTCTCCCTCTTCGCCTTCGCCATCGGCCTGACGGCCGCCTATGCCTCCCTGTCCGAGGCCCATCCCGGGGAGCCCCTCTTCGGCATCCCCCTGGCGGCCGGGGCCGCCCTGCTCGCGATCATCGGCCTGATCGTCACCGTGATGCAGGAATCCAAGGCCGACCGGAAGGTCTTCTAGCCGCCCATGGAGAACACCCTCGTCCTGATCAAGCCCGACGGCGTCCAGCGCCGGCTGATCGGGACCATCCTGGCCCGCTTCGAGGCCAAGGGCCTCCAGATCGCGGCCCTGAAGATGATTCGCATCCCGAAGGAGCTGGCCGAGCGGCACTACGCCCCGCACAAGGGCAAGCCGTTCTACCCGGGCCTGATCAGCTACATCTGCTCCAGCCCCGTCATCGGCGTGGTCCTGCGCGGCCGCAACGCCATCGCCGTCACCCGGGGCATGATGGGGGCCACCTTCGGCTCCAAGGCCCTGCCGGGGACCATCCGCGGGGATTTCGCCATCTCCGATGGCCTCAACCTCGTCCACGGCTCCGATTCCCCGGAGGCCGCGGCCCAGGAGATCGCCCTCTATTTCCGCCCGGAGGAGATCCATGCGCAGGCCCCGGCCGACCAGGCCTGGGTCTACGACTGCTCCGGGGGAAGCCCCGTCTAGCGGGGCCGACGTGCCCTTCCCCGAAGAGCGTCCCCGCCGCCTGCGCCGCAGCGAAGCCCTGAGGCGCCTGGTCCGCGAGACCGACCTGAGCGCCCGGCGCCTGGTCCTGCCTGTCTTCGTCCGGGACGTCCGCCGGGGCCGCAGGCCCATCGAGGCCCTTCCCGGGCATGCCCAGCTCGGCCTCGAGGACCTGGCCCGGGAGGCCGAGACGGCCGCCAAGCTCGGCCTCGGCGGCCTTCTGATCTTCGGCCTTCCCTCCGTCAAGGGCCCCGGCGCCCCCGACGCCCTGGATCCCGACGGGGTGGTGCCCCGGGCCCTGCGCAAGGCCCGCGCGGTCGCGGGCAAGGACCTCGTGCTCATCGCCGACACCTGCCTCTGCGGCTACACCGACCACGGGCATTGCGGGGTCCTGAAGGCCGATTCCAGGGCCGAGGACGGCTTCGAGGTCCTGAACGACCCCAGCCTGGACCTCCTGGCCAAGGCGGCCCTGGTCCAGGCCCAGGCCGGGGCGGACCTGGTCGCCCCCTCCGACATGATGGACGGCCGGGTGGGGGCCATCCGCCGGACCCTGGATCGCGCCGGGTTCCAGGGTACCGGGATCCTGTCCTACGCCGTCAAGCATGCCTCGGCCTTCTATGGCCCCTTCCGCCAGGCGGCCGGATCGGCCCCGAAGCGGGGGAGCCGCAAGA
>JAHFOU010000383.1 GCA_023261525.1 Planctomycetota bacterium
CCCGTGAGCAAGCGGGACTACTACGAGATCCTGGGGGTTGACCGGGACGCCACCCCGGAGCAGGTCAAGAGGGCCTACCGGAAGCTCGCCCACCAGTACCACCCCGACAAGAACCCCGGCGACAAGGAGGCCGAGGAGCGCTTCAAGGAGCTCTCGGAGGCCTACGACACCCTGAGCCAGCCCGACAAGCGGGTGGCGTACGACCGCCTCGGCCACGCCGGGGTCGGCCGGGCCGCAGAGGGGTCCGCGGACTTCGGCGATGTCGGGTTCGGCGGTCTCTTCGACGACATCTTCGAGGGGTTCTTCGGAGCAGCCGGGCGCCGCCGGGGCGCCGGGCAGCGCGGGGCCGATCTCCGGTACAACCTCAGCATTACCTTGGAGGAGGCGGCGCGGGGCATCGAGAAGGAAGTGCGGATCCCCCGCTTGGATACCTGCGCCGCCTGCGGCGGGACCGGGGCGAAGCTCGGGACCCGGCCGAAGACTTGCGGGGCCTGCCGGGGGACGGGCCAGGTCCGGTTCTCCCGAGGCTTCCTGAGCGTCAGCCAGCCGTGCCAGCAGTGCCGCGGCGAGGGGACCGTCCTGGAGGACCCGTGCCGCAGCTGCCGCGGGCAGGGGCGGGTGAAGGTGGAGCGGAGCCTCTCCGTGAAGATCCCGGCCGGTGTCGAGACCGGCATCCGCCTGCGGGTCAGCGGGGAGGGGGAGGCCGGGATCCGGGGCGGGGGCCGCGGCGACCTGTACGTGGTCATCCAGGTGGCAGAGCATCCCCTCTTCATCCGGGACGGGGATGACCTCCTCTGCGAGGTCCCCATCTCCTTCACCCAGGCCGCTCTCGGCGCCGAGCTGAAGATCCCCACCCTCAACGGGTCCACCAAGCTCAAGGTCCCCCCCGGGACCCAGTCCGGGGCCGAGTTCCGCCTCCGGGGCCAGGGGATGCCGAACCTGCGCGGCTATGGGGTGGGGGACCTCCGGGTCCGGATCCTGGTCGAGGTCCCCACCCGCCTCACCGCCCGCCAACGGCAGCTCCTGGAGGAGTTCGCCGCGCTGGAGAACGGCGACGGCACCCCCCTGAGCAAGCAGTTCCTGGAGAAGGTCCGCGCCCTCCTGGGGAAGTGACCTCCCCCCTGTGACCCCCATCTCTTCTTCCTGGCTCGAAGTCACCCTCACCCTGCCGGAGCCCTGGGCCGAGGCCGCCGGGAGCGCCCTCCTGGAGTGGGGGGCCCCGGGGCTCATCGAGGAGAAGGCCGGGAAGGGAATCCGCCTCACGGCCCACCTGCAGGATCCGCCCCGGACGTTCGGGAGGCGACTCCGCGCGTATCTCACGGCCCTGGGAGAGGCGAGCGGCGTCCCGGGGCCCTTCGGGGTGCGCCTGGCCCGGCGGACCGACCCGGGCTGGGCCACGCGGTGGCGGACCTTCCACCGGCCCCTCCGGTTCGGCCGGTTGGTGGTGGCCCCCTCCTGGCGCAAGGTCACGCTGGCGCCGGGAGAGGTGCTGATCCGGCTGGACCCCGGGATGGCCTTCGGCACCGGGCAGCACCCGACCACGGCCTCCTGTCTCCGGGCGCTCGCTGCCTGGGTCAGGCCCGGCCTTCCGGTCCTCGACCTGGGGACCGGTTCGGGACTTCTCGCGATTGCCGCGGGGAGGCTGGGGGCCCGGCCGGTCCTCGCCCTGGACACCGACCCCGGGGCCTGCGCCGCCGCAGCCGCGAACAGCCGGCGAAACGGTCTCGCGGGCGCCGTCCAGGTCTGCTGCGGCTCCCTCGACGCGCTGAGGCCGCGCGCCACCTTTGCCGTGATCCTGGCCAACCTGACGGCTGCGGCGCACCTGGCCCTCCTGCCGGCCCAGGCCGCCCACCTCGCCCCCGGCGGCCGGGCGGCCCTCGCCGGCATCCTCGGGGAGCAGGAGCCTGACGTCCGGCGCGCCGTGCGGGCGGCGGGCCTCGCGGTCACCGGGAGGCATCAGGCCGGCGAGTGGGTCACGCTGCACGTGGGGCGGTCCTCCTAAGGGGGCGGGATGCCCCATCGCTTTGCCGAGGCGGCCGGGCAGATCCTGGGAGGGCGGGCCACGCTGACGGGGCCATCCGCTCGCCAGATCGCCCGCGTCCTCCGCCTCCGCCCGGGGGATGAGGTTATCCTCTTCGATGAGCAGGGGACGGAGCATGCCGCGCGCCCCCACGGATGACCGCCATCACGCCCCTCCTCTTCGCCCCCTGCGTCGCGACCGGGCCGGGGCGCCTGACGCGCTGGCGGGCCATCGCGAGGGAGGCGGGGGAGCAAGCGGGGCGGACGCACCCGCCCTCCATTCAGCCGCCGGTCCCGCTCGGCACCTTTCTGGCCGGCCTGCCTTCGGAGGTCGTCCGGCTCGCTCTCTGGGAAGGAGAGGGGGGTTGCTCCTTGCCGGCGATCTGGGCTGAGGCAGCCCCGGTGCCTTGATTTTTGGGGGGCCTTGTGTGAGCATGGGCCCGCTGCGGGGCCGCCCATCGGTCTCGCGGAACGATATGGACCCGGCGCGCCTGCTTATTGTGGACGACGAGGAGAACCTCCGGACCTCCCTCTACCAGGCCTTCCGGATGGAGGGGTATGAGGTGACGGGGGCGGCCGACGCCCAGGAGGCCCTCGCCCTCATCCAGGGGGCGAACTTCGATGTCCTCCTCAGCGATCTCATGATGCCCGGGCTCGACGGCCTCACCCTCCTGGAGAAGGCCCGCGTCCT
>JAHFOU010000065.1 GCA_023261525.1 Planctomycetota bacterium
TTCCCCACGAAGCTCACCAGGTCCGGGGGATAGCCGCTGTACATGCACGGGGCGGTGGCGGCGAAGAACGCGTCCCCGGCACCGATCCGGTCCACGACGTTCACCGACAGGGCGGGCGACTCGTGGACCCCGGCGTCCCGATCGAACATGATCGAGCCTCGCGGTCCCCACGTCACCATGAGGGCGCGCGCCCCCAGGTCATTCCTCAACCGGGCTCCCACGACTCGGAGGTCCTCGAACTTCACCCGCGTGGCGAGCCTGACCTCCGGTTCGTCGATGCAGGCATAATCCGCGTGCCGGTAGCGGGTGATCGGGTTGAACCCCAGGTTCGCGCTGTTGGTCTGGGTGTTGACCGCGAGGTACTTCCCGGACTTCACGAGCTGTTCGCGGACGGCGTCGCTGAGCATCCCGTGGCCGAAGTCGTTGACCACCAGGAGATCGTGGTCCGGCAGAGCCTTCCCGATCAAGTCGGACAGCCGCGCCGTCTCCTCCGGAGTGTAGGGGGCGTCGTCCAGATACTGGATCTCGAACATCTTCGTAAGGAACGTCGGCTCCAGGAACCGCCGCTTCAGGATGGTCGGCCTCGGGTGGGTGCCGACGACCCGGAGATCCACGTTGCGCCTCATCTTCGAGCGGATGAAATTGTTCTGCCCCTCATCGGCCCCGAGGGCGGTCACCAGCGTGACCTGGCGGCAGAATCCCGCCAGGTGGTTGGCCGTCGCCAGCGTTCCCCCCGCGAAGCTCTCGTCGGATTGGAAGCGGCTGGCCACGATGAACTCCTTGGGGGACTTCGCCAGGGGCAGGCAGTAGGTGTACTGGTCGAGAATCGCCTCGCCTACGACCAGGACTCGGATGTCCGCCAGCTTCTCCAGAGCGGCGATCACCTCATCGGCGGGATGCCGCGCCTTGAAGGCGGCCAGGTACTCCTGGGTCGGGGGCGGGTAGGCGCTGAAGAAGCGGTTGGCAAGGGAGCTCGAGCTGTAAAGCTCCGTCGTTGTGAAGCGGATCTCGCCGCCCGCCCCCTTGACCGCCGCCTCCTCGTCCAGGATCTTCCGGGTGACGTCGGCGGAGGGGTCCGCGTAGTCCTTTCCCTTCGCGTAGACGTGCGGGCGGAGCCGCGCGATCGTCTCTTCCGCGGTGGCCCATTCGTTGAGCCCGACGGCATCGACGTACTCCAGGGCCGCCAAGGTCTCCATCCGGAGCCGTTCGTTGAAGACCGGGCGTCCCGGGCCCTTCCGGACGAACCGGTCGGGGGTGACCGTGACCACCAGGAAATCCCCGAAGGTCCTCGCCTCCTTGAAGTGCAGGATGTGTCCCGGGTGCATCACATCGAAAACGCCGTGGCACTGTACGATCCTCCGGCCCTGGGCGCGGACGGGTTTGAGCCTCTCCTCCAGTTCGGCGATGGTGCAGATCTTGTCGGAAGGGCTCATCTCAGGCCTTTCTCACGGGGGAAAGGTAGCGGAACCAGTCTTGCGTGGCCACGGCGATCGAGTCGGGCGTCCAGACCGGCGCGCCCCGCCAGTCGTCGATCCGGTCCATGATCCGGCGGACGCCCTCCTCAAAGCTCACGGAGGGGGTCCACCCGAGGAGCCCCTTGATGCGGGAGATGTCGGCGAAGGTGCAGTCGGGCTCGGCGGGGCGCTTCGGAATGTTCACCGAGGGGCCTCCGATGAGCTCCACCAGGCGATTGACCGAGTACGTGCCGCCGGAACCCACGTTGAAAACCTGTCCGGACACGTCGCTCCGTGCGGCGCGGACCAGCGCGTCGACGACGTCGGAGACGTAGGTGAAATCGCGGGTCTGCGTGCCGTCGCCGACGATGGTCAGGGGTTTCCCGGCGAGCTTCTGGGCGAGGAAGACGCCGAAGACCGCGCCGTAGGTGCCGGAGGTCCGTGCTCGCGGGCCGAAGACATTGAAGAGCCGCGGGCAGACCACGCCCATCCCGTAGAGCTTCCCCCAATGCAGCGCGATCTGCTCCCCCAGGTATTTCGTCAGTGCGTACGGATACTCGGGACGGAGGGGCGCTGTCTCGGGCGTGGGATAGATGTCGGGAATCCCGTAACAGGAGGAGGAAGCGACGTAGACGACCCGACGGACCCCGGCGTGACGCGCGCACTCCAGGACCGAGGCCGTCCCGGTGACGTTCGACCGGTAGTAGTCCATCGGCTTCTGGATCGAAGGCACGATGTCCGCAAGCGCGGCGAGATGGAACAACCCCCCGGCCCCCTGGAGGTGTCCCGCGTACGCCCCGGGCTCGGCCACGTCCGCCTCGACGATCTTCAGGCGCGGATGGCCCTCGACCGCCTTCAAATTTGAGCGCCGCCCGCTGGACAGATTGTCGATGACGACGACTTCTCCCCCGTCCGCCAGGAGCCGCTCGACCAGGTGGCTCCCGATGAACCCGCAACCTCCGGTGACGACGGCGCGGTCGGACGCATCGAAAAGCCCCATGGGCGCGTGGATTATAGAGACGCCAGAAATGGGGGCGCAAGACTTCTCTGCGACCGGGGCGGGTGCCCCGGGGCCTACGCGCAACAGGTCCACTCCCTGCGCCGACGGATGAAAATCAGGGACCCCCACCCGAACGCGAGAAGGATGCCCCCCAGGTAGGCCAAGGCAACCCCGGTCGGGCCGAAATGCCTGGCGCAGACGATGGACGCCCCTCCCACGAAGATCCCGTTGCTCACCCCGAGCCAAAGGAAGGGCTCTTTCTTGAAGGCGCGGAGATACGAGGACTCGGCGATGGGGACCTGGTGTACCACTTCCGCGAGGAGGAAGAGGCCCAGGGGCAGGAGGGGGATGACCCTCGCGCTCAAGGGGTGGCCCCGATAGAGGAGGGCCGCCGCGGCCACGAACACGGCGAATCCCCCCAGGCTCGCCACCATCAGGGACATCAAGCAGGCCCGAACCACGGTCCGATCCAGCGCGGAGAAATCCCTGTTTGCGACATGGATTCCGAATTGGGGGATCCGGGTCTGCGTCCAGAGGCTCGCCATGCCGCTGACCCCGCTCACCAGGGACCAGGTCAACCCCATCTGGCCCGCCGGAACAGGTCCCTGGAAGTGGAAGAGCGCCGGGGTGAAGAGGGAGAACATGAAGTATCCGCTCAGCCACGTGAGCGCGATGCGCCACTGCAGCGGGAGCACTTCCTCTTTCCACCGGACTTTCTCCACGATCTTCACGCGCCTCAGCGAATCCAGGAAGCGGAAGTACCGAACCCTGAGGAAGACGACCGCCCAGACCAGGGCCGCAAACGTCGAAAGGGGTGCCGACCATAGTCCCGCGCCAAGCCCCATGGCCGCCCAGAGCACGACGTTGCGTACCACCCCCTCGAACAGCCTGAAGGAGTGGGTCTCCGCAACCTGGTTGCAGCCCGTCAGGAGAGCCCAGATCGGAAGGATCGCGAGTTGTAGGCCGGTGAGGATGCTCAACACGAGGAAGGGTGCGGCCCACATCCTGGAGGCGTCGCGCGCGGAGAAGAGGAATTCCCCGCCTACTGCCAGGCCCAGGCTGAGGGCAACGGCGCAAACCCCGAACCACCGGAGGCTGAACCGCGCGAGGCTGGCCAGGCGCGATAACGCCTCCGGGTCCCCCTCCAGGCGGCCCTGCCCGTCCAGCCGGAGCCGGGCCCATTCATGGCTCGCGAACGTCGTCAGGACCCCGGAAAGTCCAAGCTCGAAGAAGACCTGGATCCCGAGCAGCGCGAGGAAGGTGTAGTGATATCCCTGGATTTCCGGGCTGAAGGAAGAGTACACCACCACCGCCGTGACCGGGGCCGAGCATCCGGCCCAGAGTTTCCCGGCCAGTCCCCACAGCAGGGCGGGGGTCAACTGGGCCGCCCGGACGAATCTCACGATCGCCGGGAACCACGGCACCGGAAACCCCTATCCGATCCGCGGAATGCCAAGGGCGAATTTCCCCAGTCTGCGGAGGTAGGGTTGGGCACGATAAAGAGACAAGCCCAGTCGATCGGTGATGCGGGTGAGCAGCGTACGCACGGAGGGCGTCGCCTCCTGGTTCCGACTGTTGACCAGGGGCCTCTTCGATTCGGAAAACTTCCGCAGGTTGTTCTCGAACCGGGCGATCACCGTGGGATCCAGCCGGTACTGGTGCTGGATGGGCTGCACGTCCGCCGTCGAGTCGGCCCCCTTCTCGGCAACCGTCAGGAGGAGCAGGTGATTGTGGCGCGCCTCCGGAGCCGGTCCATCCTTGTTCAGGGGCCAGTCGAAGTGGAACAGGTCCCAGGGCCCGAACAGGAGTTCCTGCACCGTCGTGTAGGAGCAGACGTAGATCTTGCAGTCCGAGAATCCGTTCATCACGTAGTAGTCAAAGAACCAGCCCGGCGAGTACATGAGGTACGGGGTGTTGTACGAGGATGCCGACTCCATGCAGACGACCCGCCCCCCCGGCTTGAGCATTCTCGTGAAATTGGCCAGGGCCCCCGCCGGGTTGAACATGTTGTCCAGGCAACCGCCGTTGTAGATGAAATCGAATTTTCCGTGAAGCGACTCATCCACGGGGTGGCCCAGATCGCAGACGATGTCCGCGCCTTCGTAGTTGGAGACGTCCATGAATCGAAGGTTCTTCACCCCGAGCACCTTCATCAGATACCGGTCGGTGATGAACCGGCCCTGGCGCCCCCCCCAGGTCGCCGTGTCAATTTCCGGTTCCCCGGCCTGGGCGGGAATGATCCCATGCCTGTCCAGGAGCAGCTTCAGGGAATGCTGATCCAGAAACGTGGTCTGTCGCCCCACGAAAAGGACATCCCCCTCGATCTTGCGGAAGGCGTGCTCCAGTAAGAGGAATTCTACAACGGGCGCCAGGAGCCCCATATGCCTCCGGTGCATCCCAATCGGTCGAGCAAGTATAGTGGCAGACTCGATGCTCACCCAATGAATTTTGGCCTCTCCGCCTGACTCCACGGGGAGGCTCCTTTGCTCAAGGATCGGCCCTCCGACTCCATCTCTTCAAGGCCATGTCCTCTACCTGGCCGCATCCTCGTCCCGAGCTTGATCCCTTCTCAAGCGCCTGATACGATCATCACCCTGATGGCCACCCCAGACTCGTCTCCGCCTTCAGGTTTCCCCGGAATCCGTACGATCCAGTAGTATGCCCAAGACTAAGGACGTCCCGACGCAACAGACGGAGAAGACCCCCGGCAAGGACCGCATCCTTATCTACCTGGCCGATCTCACTCACACCGGCCAGCTGGTGGCGGCCAACACCCACCCCCTTGCCATCGGCCTGATCGGGGCCAACCTGATGGCAAAGCTGCGGGATCGGATCGAAGTGCAGCTGTTCAAGTATCCCGACGACCTCAATCAGGCTCTGAAGGCCCGCGTCCCTCGCATCATCGGCTTCTCCAACTATTCGTGGACGTGCAACCTCGGACAGGAATACGCCCGCCGGATCAAGGAACGCTTCCCCGAGACGGTCGTCGTCTTCGGAGGACCCAATTACGGCACGTCCCAGGAAGAGCACCTCGACTACTGGAGCCGGTATCCCTACGTCGACTTCTACGTCATGAAGGAAGGCGAGAACGCGATGGTCGGGCTGATCCAGGCGCTCGACCGGCTCGATTTCGACGTCGAGAAGCTCAAGCGATCCGGCGTCCAGATGCCCAGCTGCCACTTCATGCTCGACGGGAGGCTCGTGGAGCCGCCCCTCCTTCCGCGGATCCAGGACCTCGACGATTTGCCCTCGCCCTACCTCATGGGGATCATGGACAAGTTCTTCGACAACGTGCTGATCCCGATGACCTACACGACGCGGGGCTGCCCGTTCAAGTGCACCTTCTGCACCGAGGGGACGGACTATTACGACCGGGTCGCCAAGAGGGCGACCCTCCACGAAGACCTGGACTACATCGGCCGCCGGGTGGGCACGATCCAGGACCTGATCATCACGGACGCAAACTTCGGGATGTTCAAGGAGGATCGGCAGAAGGCCGAGGCCCTCTCGGACATCCAGAAGAAGTTCAACTGGCCCAAGCACATCCACGTCTCCGGGGGCAAGAACCAGAAGGAACGCCTGCTCGAGGTGGCCTCCATCATCAACGGCGCCATGAACGTGGCGGCCTCCCTCCAGTCGACCGACCTGCAGGTCCTCAAGAACGTGCAGCGTGACAACATCTCCCTGGAGGAACTCACGCACGTCGGACGGGAGGGCAACCGGATCGACGCCAACACCTATGCCGAGCTCATCCTGGGGCTGCCGGGGGACTCCCTCAAGGCGCACAGGAACAGCCTCCGGGATTCCGTCAACGCGGGCCTCAGCTTTCTCCGCCTCTACCAGCTGATCATGCTCCCCGAGACGGACATGAACACCCCGGAGACGCGCCGGAAATTCGGGATGAAGACCCGCTGGCGGGTGATGCCCCGCTGCTTCGGCACCTACTCCTTCTTCGAGGAGCAGTTCGTGTGCGTCGAGGCGGAGGAGATCTGCGTCTCCCAGGACTCCCTCTCCTTCGACGATTACCTCGAATGCCGGGAGATGGACCTGACGATCGAAATCACCCACAACGTCAACATCTTCCGCGAACTATTCGGGCTCACGCGCCACTTCGGCGTCTCCTGGTTCGACTTCCTGATGCGCTTCCATCAGAAGAGGCGGGGCTACGGAACCGAGCTGACCCGGCTCTACGACACCTTCCGCGAGGAGACCGTGAAGCCGCTCTGGGACTCCCGGGAGGAACTCCTGGCGTTCGCCAGGGCCAACCTCGGCCGATACCTCCTGGACGAACTGGGGACCAATGAACTCTTCAAGGGAAAGGCCATCGCCTTCTTCCGCCTGCAGGATGAGATCCACGATGCCCTCTACGCCGAGATGGAAGGCCTGCTGCGGGAACGCGGCGCCCTCGACGAGAGCATGAGCCTCTACCTGAAGGAGATGAAGGAGTTCAGCAAGTTCCGGAAGCAGGACCTCCTCGACACCTCCAGGACCTTCGAGGGCTCCTACCACTTCGACTTTCAGTCCCTGCTCTCAAAGGACTATGAGGGATCCCCGCTTGACTTCGCCCTGCAACAGCCCGTCCGCGTCGCCTTCAGCCACAACGAATCCCAGAAGAGCGCCATGGAGGCCTACATCAAGCAGTATGGGACCTCCGTCGTCGGCATGGGCCGCATCCTGATGCGCGCCCACGTGAAGCGCCTGTTCCGCAATATCCACGTGGACGGCGAGATGATCTCGAAGGGGTTCGAGAAGACCTACCGGCGCGCGCTCAATCTTTACGGCGATTAACGTAATAGATCCTGCGGCGCCTCCCGACCTCCGCCACGACGCGTGAGATCCTGAAATACGGGGTGGTGCACAGGGTGCGGCGGCCCAGGATCCGGATCTTCTTCGTGCCTCAACGCTCGAGGATCGACCGGGACTGTTCGCTTCCCGCCCATGCGGACTCCCTCCACCACGCCGTGCCTCCCGCGGCCCGGGGCGACGCCGGCTCCAGGGCATGCTCAGGACCTCCGTATCGCCGTGATCGACAGGCCACCGTGGGGGTTCCGACGGATGCCCTGGAACTTCTCGTCCTCCAGTATCTCCACCACGGCCTCATAAGTCTGGGGCAGGTCGTAGGCAGGGGAGTACATGTCGAACGTATCGAGCAGGACCCACGACTTGAAGTCCGGCGGGTTCAGGCGCACCGTCTGCAGGTGACCCGAGGCGATGGGCAGGAGCCTCATGACCGCTTTCCCCAGGATGCCCAGCGGCTTGCACAGCCACGCCAGCGGATAGAAGACGCTAACGAGGGCTTTGCATATGGAGAACTGCAGCGGACGAGGCAGCCGGCTCAGAACGGGACGTAACAGGTACTTGAACCCCAGGGTGCCCAAGTAGCTCTTCCAGTCACGCTCGTAGATCCAAAGGCCGATCCTCCCCCCCGGCTTCACCTTCCGACACAGGGCTCGCACGGTTCCCTTCGGATCCGGAGTGTGCTGGACGACCCCGATGCAGTAGACCACGTCAAACAGCCCATCCGGGAACGGGAGTTCGTAAATGGATGCCTGGCAGACCAGGGCCCTATGGGGTCCCAGATTCTCGCTGCAAACCTCGACGGCCCCGCTGAGATCGCAGGCGACCAGGTTCGCCTGATCCTTGAGGGCGACCTCGGCGAATCGACCCGCCCCGCAGCCCGCATCCAACACCCGTTTCCCCGCCAGGTCCTCCTTCGTCCACCCCGTGATGGCCCGGAACCTCTCCTCGGAAAACCCCGTGGCGTTCCGGGAGTCCAGCTGAATTCGGCTGAATGCCCTCCACTGGAATCCGAAACTGCCCGCATAGTTGTCGGGACTGACGAAGCGGGGGATGCCGTTCGTCACGGCATAGCCATGACGGCCCGACATGCACTCGAGGCGCCCGGAGCCCTGATCCGACGGACCGCTCGGATCGTAGCGGAACCGCGCGCCGCAGGCAGGGCAGGCAAGGAGCTCGAGGTGTTCGCTCTTCATCGGGCGGCGGTCACGGGCGGGGCACGGGGCTCCCCTCCGGCCTCCACGCCAGGTCATCCCGGGCCCCTTCCCTTGTGAATCGTTGAAGTCGGGCTTTCAGGCCTCTACGCAGGAGCGGCACCATCGACCACGGGAATCGGACGAGCAGATAGATCATGAACACCACCATCCGGAACCGCAGCGCCCAGCCCAGGACCCGCGCGGTCACGCCCGGGCCGCCTCGCCCGGCCTGGATCGTCGATATCCGCTGCCGTTGAGCCTTGTTCACCACGCTGAGCTGCGCGTGCAGCCTCTTTTCCCGTTCCCAGGCGTTGACGAAGCTCCTGGGAAACAGATCGGCATAGGTCGTCCGCATGAGGTCCGCGGCGCTCGACCACATCTGGAGTGACCCCTCCAGCACGGCCGCCGAAGAATTTGCATATCCCGCGCTGCTCCAGCGCCACACCGCCAGAGGCTTGGGGATGAAGCAGGCTCCATGCTTGAGGGTCAGCACCATCTGGATGAATTCATCACAGAACGGCCCCAGATGCGGAATGAAGCCGCCCGCCTTGACCAGCGCCTCCTTCCGATTGATGCAGGTGATGCCCACCAGCCAACTTCCATGTCGACGGAACCGGCTCATGGCCTGAGCGGGCGGGATGAACGCCTCTCGTCTGGACACCGGTTCCACGGGAAGGGTGAAGATCCGTTGGTTCGTTGCCGCGTCGATCATGTACGCGCTCGCGGAACACAGCGCCGCCTGAGGATGCCTCGCGAGCATCTCCATGGACCTTTGGAGGAAACCGGGCAGGATCCGGTCGTCTGCGGCCGCGACGTAGAGGCAGTCTCCCGAGGCCAGCTCGAGCAGCCGGTTCACGTTGGCCAACACGCCCTGGTTCCTCTCGTTTCGAATGAGCCGGAGGCGGGGTTCCTTGCGGGCGAACCTCCCGATGACCTCGACACTGTCGTCCGTGGAGCCATCGTCGATGACAATGATCTCCATCGGTCGATAGGACTGGGCCAGGATCGCCCCGAGCGATTCGGGCAGGTATCGGGCATGATTGAAGTTGGACATGACCACGGAGAGGGTCGGCCCGTTGCTCATCGTCGCCTGGTCCCTGCCCTGGAACTCCACTCCGGCCCCGGCTGCAGCCTGCACCGCATTGGATCCGCCTCCCTCCGATCCGCAACAGAGGCCTGATGATAGGGGAGCCCGATGGGATTGAACACCGAAAATGCGGAACCGCCACGCCCGGCCGCCCCGGGCGGGCGCGGTCACGCGGGGCCCTCCCGGCAAGCCTCGGACCGCCGCGCCGGGCGGGCTGCAAAGTCATTGTGC
>JAHFOU010000384.1:0-1807 GCA_023261525.1 Planctomycetota bacterium
CAAGGTGGAGGACGAGTCGGCCAAGATCAACGTCAACGGGGGCTTCCTGGACGCCAAGGATCGGGACACCGACGGCATCCCCGACTACCGGGACCTCTTCGTGGCGGAGACGAGGCCCCTGCCCACCCTCCCCGCGGCGGCCAAAGCCGTCGGCCGGGGCTGGAACGGCTCCCTCGTGCGCATCCTGAACGTCCTCGGCCAGCAGCCGGAGGTCGGGGTCCCCAACCTGGGCACCCTGGCCCTGCAGAAGCGCCCTTCCGGCGGCTACCGTTCCGTGGACCAGCTCCGCCAGCTCCTGGGCCTGGCGGCCTCCAAGGACCTCTCGCCCTGGCTGACGGTCTCCAGCTGGATCGACGCCAAGGTCGTCCATCCCAACGCCTACGTCATGAACATGACCTCGATCGGGGAGATGAGCGACCTCAAGAAGGTCCGCGTCCCCCTGGCCCTGGAGGAGGGCGGCCGCCCTCCGGTGAACCTGAACGCGGCGGCGCGGCCCGTCCTGGTGGCCCTGGTCCAGGATTTGAAGGGCCGGGCCTGGAACGACCCCGACGTCAACTTCATCTACTTCGGGGATCCGGACCTGTACCAGATCCAGGCCGCCACCATGACCTCCGGCATCGTCTCCGCCTTCGTCGCGAAACGCCCCTTCGCCGACTGGCGGAAGTTCTCGGAGGCCTGCGATGCCCTGGTGCCCGGGGTGATCAACGGGATGTCCGCGGCCGGCACGGGACGGGCGGGCGGGAACTACTGCGGGGCCGACCTCCTGAAGGCGAACTTCAACCCCAACACCGACTCCGACAAGGAGCTTCCCGACCAGCTGATGTTCAAGTGGATGGACAAGTCCGACCTCATCAACAACTCCACCGAGGGCAGCCTGGGCCCCACCGGGATCTTCAAGGCGGCCTCCGTGGGGCGGGTCCTGGGCGGCGGGGGGAGGCTCCTGGCCCTGAAGACCGTCTCCGCCACCGTGGAGGCGTTTTCCCTGCTCCGCCAGACCTCCCAGAAGGATTTCCTGGCAGGGCGCCTTCCGGACGCCACGCCGTCCAGTTGCCTCTCCCTGGCGAACGCCTCGCCGGCCTTCCCCCTCCCTCCCCAGCGCACCACCGGGGCCTCGGCCTTCGGGGCCTGGAACACCTGGGGGGCGGGCCAGGGCCTGGCCGTGGTCACCTATCCCTGCGCGCCGACCGCCCTCCAGAAAGCCGCCGATTTCGACGGCTTCCTGGGCCTGGCGACGGTGGAGATGGCCCCGTCCAACCCCGCGGACGGCAAGATCCTCTTTCTCCAGCATTTCGACGACGGATGGACCGCCGAAGCCCCGAGCGTGGCCCCGTCCCCCGTTCCCAATGCCGGCGTTCCCCTCCAGACCGACGTCCAGGAGAGCGTCTGGCCGGCGCCTCCCGTCGAGCCCAGCATCCTGTATCCGGACGGGGCCCACATCCAGTCGAGCCGCTCCCCGGAGTACCAGGCCCCCGGGAACCTCCCGGCCAGCTATGCTCCCGGGGACACGCCCAGCAACCACGGCGTGATCGGCTACTGGGTCAAGAACATCGCCTATCCCTTCTTCTTCCGGTACCTCGATTTCAGCTGTGTCCGCTACACGGCGGTGGAGAGCCAGGCCCTCCAGGTCGGGCGGGAATGCTTCCGGGACCGCTGGGGCATCATCGCGGAGGATCGCGTGGTCGTCTCGGATCCCTCGTACGAGCGGCAGTTCCATGTGAATTTCGGCCCGGCCGGCGCGAACACCAACCTCCTCCCGGGATTGCGATGGAGCCTGGTCACGGCCCATGTCGATACCGACGAGACCGTG
>JAHFOU010000384.1:1817-2706 GCA_023261525.1 Planctomycetota bacterium
GGAGGGGAAGCGGGGCGGACGATGACAGCGCCAACTATCCGGCCACCTACCCTGCCGGCCCCGGCAAGGAGGACCTCGTCGAACCCGGCCTGATCTTCTCGTTCGGGGAAGGCGGCGGATGCCTTGCCAATCAGATCCTCGACGAGTTCGCGATCTGCGACTTCGGGGACTCGGCCGTGAGTGCCTTGGATGCCAGCACGAAGTGGGCCCAGGAGCGCTATCGGGACGGCCGCTACTACAAGGGGGGGGACGGGGCCTTCCTGTCCGCGTCCCTCCAGCCCCGGCCCGGCGCCTCCGCCCGTCTCCTCTATGCGACCTGGACCCAGGCCCTTCCCGCCGAGTCCCGCATGGAGCTCTCCTATGCCAACTCGACGTTGCCGCCCTCGGGCCTGCCCAGGCTGATCGACCCCGTCCTGGCGGACGACCCCGCGACGGGGCCGCGGGCCTGGCTGGAGCTGGATCTCCTGGACGCCGCCGGGACCCTGGCGACCCCGGCCCTCCAGTCCCTGAGCCAGGGGGCGCCGATCCGCCTGGGCCTCTCCTCGTTCCGGTACCGGGTCCGCTTCCGGAGCCGCCTGGCGGATCCCCAGAACGATCCCCTGCTGGAGACCCCCTTCTTCGACGACATCACCTTCGCCTGGCAAAGGGCGGAGGGGCCGCGCGTGCTGAGCTGGGAGGCGCCGTGACGCCTTCCCGCCGCGGCCTGGCCCTCCTGGTGGTGCTGGGGATCCTGGGCGTCCTCGCCGTGCTGGGCACGGCCTTCGTGACCATGGCCCGGCTGGAGCGCCAGGCCTCCCAGCAGCGTCTGAGCGCCTGCAAGGCCCTGCTGTTGGCCCGCTCGGGCCTGGAGGACGCCCTGGCGAGGCTGTCGGCGGGGCAGGACCCCAAT
>JAHFOU010000385.1 GCA_023261525.1 Planctomycetota bacterium
TCCAGGGAGCGGCGGGCCCTCCACATCAAGGCGCCGGCGAACAGGGTGCCCAGGAGGGAGGCCGCCGAGGCGACATCCCCGGCGTCCGGAGCCGCAGGGAGGACCCCCATCACCAGGGCAAAGGGCCCGGAAGCCAGCACCAGGGCGCCCAGCAGGCCGAAGACCAGGGTGGTCCCCAGCCCCCTCAGGGCCCAGGCGGGAATCAGGGCGGCCGGAACCGGCGGCAAGCCCAGGGTCTCGGCCACCCAGGCGGGACGGGAGGCCAGGGCCCTCTCCAGCTTCCAGGCATCCTCCTCCACGGACTCGGCGTAGGCGCGGCAGGACTCGCAGGCGACGAGGTGGGCGCTCAGGGCGGCCAGACGGGGCTCCCGGCCATCCAGGGCCCGGGAGATGCGGCGGCGCCAGATCGGGCAGAACAGGCTCACAGTCCCTCCTCCTCTCCCGCGGGCAGCGAAGTCTCGAGTTTCCGCCTCAGGAGGGCGCGCCCCCTCGAAAGACGGGAGTCGACACCGGGCACGGAAAGGCCCAGAAGCTCCGCGATCTCCTCGTAGCTCTTCCCCTCCACGTGGCGCAGGAGCAGGGCTTCCCGGTAGCCGGAGGGCAGGGAGGCCAGGGCCTCGCGCACCCGGGAGGCCTCCTCCGCATCCACCGGCTCCTCGACGGGAAAGGCCTCCGGCTCGAACGAGAGGGTGGACAGGGAGACCGGCTTGCGCCGCCTCAGGCGGCGGATCCCCAGGTAACGGACGATGCCGCAGACCCAGGCCGGGAACTTCTCCGGCGACCTCAGGTCCTTGAGGCCGCGGTAGCTGGCCAGGGCGGCCTCCTGGACCACCTCCCGGGCGTCCTCGGCATTCCCAAGTTGGCCCAGGGCAAGGGCATAGGCCGAGGGCTCGGCCAGCGCGAAGAGCTCCCGGAAGGCTTCGGGATCCCCCCCGATCACCTGGGCGACCAGATCCTGAAGACGGGGGCCTCCGGCGGTCTCCATGGCCTCTAGTGTCCCGGAAGTCGGCCGGACATGCAAGCTTCTGCTCTTATCCGCCGAGGTTGGCATCGGCCGGGATGTCCTCGAACCTCACCCCCATGCGGGTGGAGACCCCCGGCCGCTGCATGGTCACCCCGTAGAGGGTGTCGGCGGTCCTCATGGTACGGCGGTTGTGGGTGATGATGAGGAACTGGGAGACCTTGGCGAACTCCTGCAGCAGCCCCAGGAAGCGGTCGATGTTGCTCTCGTCCAAGGGGGCATCCACCTCGTCCAGGATGTAGAAGGGGCTGGGCCGGGAACGGAAGAAGGCGAAGATCAGGGCCACGGCGGACAGGGCCTTCTGCCCTCCCGACAGCAGGGAGATGGGCATGGGCTCCCGCCCCGGGGGCCGGGCGATGATCTCGATGCCCGAGTCCAGGGGCCTGGACGGGTCCTCCAGGATCACGTCGGCTCGGCCGCCGCCGAAGAGGCGCCGGAAGAGCTCCTGGAAGTTGGTCTTCACCTCTTCGAAGACGCGCAGGAACTGCTTCTCGCTGCGGACGTCGAGCTCCTGGATCAGCTCCTCCAGGGAGGTGCCGGCCCGCTTCAGGTCGTCGCGGGAACCCGTGAGGGCCTTGGCCCGCTGCTCCAGGGCCTCCTCCTCCTCCAGGGCCTCCAGGTTCACCGGGCCCATGCGCTTGATCTGGTCGTCCAGGGCCTCGATCTCCTGCAGGAGGGGCCCGAGGCCGCCCTCCGGTGCCGTGGGGTCCAGGGGCTCCTCGGGGGCCTGGGAGACCTCGACCTCGGACCAGCCGTAGTTATCGCGGCACTGCTGGAGCAGGCCGTCCCGGTTGGCCTCGGCCTTGCCCTTGCGCAGGAGGAAGCCCTGGTGGTTGTCCTCCAGGCGGCGAAGCACCTCGGAAAGGTCCCTCAGGGCCTGAGCCGAGACGCGGCGGGCCTCGTCGGACTGGCGGGCCTCCGCCTCCAGGGCCGCCAGGGCCTGGCGCCCCTGGGCCGCCCCCGCTTCCAGGGCCTGGCGGGCCGTGATCCGTTGCTCGGCCTCCGAGGCCAGGGCGGTCATGGCCTGGCGGGCGGCGGCGGACTGGCGGAGAGCCTCCGCGCCGGCCTCCGTGGCCCGCTGGCGGGCCCCCTCGACCTCCCGCAGGGCGGCTTCCGCACGCCCCTGCTCCCCCGTCAGGCGGGCCTGCTCGACCCGGGCTTCGGCGTCCTCCCCCCGGGCACGATCCAGGAGGGCCGCCAGGTCCTCGCCAGCGGCCTCGGGCCCCGACGGCCCGGCGACCTCGGCGTCCGGAGAGACCTGATCGAGGGCCTTGAGCTCCGTGCCCAGGGCGGTGAAACGGCGGGCGGCCATCTCCGCACGGGCCTCGCCCTCCCCGGCCTGGCGCTGGGCCTCGGCCTCGGAGACCCGGGCCTTCTCCAGGTCGGCGCGGGCCTTGCCCAGGGCTTCCCGGCGGCCCGGCAGGGCCTTTTCCGCGGCCTGGGCCTCGGCTTCGGCATCCTTCAGACCCCCGGCGGCGGCGGCGCGATCGGCCTCCACCCGGGCCCGGGTGGCCGCGCTGGAGACCGATCCGGCCGCCTTCCCGACATGACGGGCCACCCCGGAGAGGCCCGCATAGTCCCCCCGAGGCGTGGCGGAGGAGCGGGCCGGCGTAGCCGGCAGGCTGGCCACCACGTCCACCCCCCCCAGCAGGGAATGGATCAGGGACTTCAGGTCCTCCTCGCAA
>JAHFOU010000066.1:0-8230 GCA_023261525.1 Planctomycetota bacterium
CTTCAAGCCCCAGGACCTGGACGAGGGGGAGTTCAACCGCCTCCTGAGGCAGGCCGTGAAGGCCCGCGACGAAGGGGACCACAGCCGCTTCGACCTGGGCCGCTCGGAGAACTTCTCCCTGGACGAGGGCGGCAACCTGGTCGCCCGGCCCCTGGAGGCCCGGGAGGGCCAGGTCCGCCACGACGGGAACGCCTTCAACGTGGAGCGCCAGATGGCCCGCCTGGCCGACAACACCCTGGCCTACCAGAGGACGGCCCAGATGCTGGAAAGCTCCTACCGCACGCTTTCCATGGCCATCCGCGGGAGGTCGACCTAACCCGTGATGCACGCCATCGACATCTCTGCCTCGGCCCTGGAGGCCCAGCGCATCCGCCTGGAGGTGGCCTCCCACAACCTGGCCAACGTCCAGACCACCCGCGCCTCCAAGGCCGCCGACGGCTCCTGGATGCCCTACCGCCGCAAGCAGGTGGTCTTCCATCCCCTGCTCCAGGACGCCCTGGGGCACGGAGGGGGCGTGGAAGTGGACCGCATCGAGGAGGACAAGACCGCGTTCCGCCTCCAGCACGATCCCGGGCATCCCGATGCCGACGAGCACGGGGACGTGAAGATGCCGAACGTGGATCCGCTCCTGGAGATGGTGGACCTGATGGAGGCCTCGCGGGCCTATGAGGCCAGCGTGACCGCGATGGACGCCGCCAAGACGATGGCGTCGTCCGCCTTGAGACTGTTGGCGTAGGGACTTAGGTAAGAGGGGAGAGGGAGAGGAAGGAAACCGATGATGGACCCGTTGATCGGACAGGGATTGGGCGGCGTGGGCGGTGCGGGCAAGCCCGCCGGAGGCGGTGCGCCCCAGGCGCCGGATGCCGTCACGCCGTTCAAGGACCTGCTGGAGAACTCCATCCAGCGCGTCAACGAGATGCAGCAGGCCTCCGAGAAGGCCAAGATCGACCTGGCCACGGGCGGCACCGAGAACATCGGCGAGGCCCTCGCGCAGGTGCGCAAGGCCGAGCTGGCCTTCCAGCAGCTGGTCGAGATCCGCAACAAGCTGGTGGACAGCTACCAGGAGCTCATGAGGATGCAGATCTAGGATCCCAAGCAAAGGATGCGAGGGATCGGGAAACGTAAAGGAGAGGGAAAGACATGGATGTCCTGAAGCAGTTCTGGGCGCAGTGCAAGAAGACCTGGGAGGGCCTGAGCGGCGGCCAGCGCGCCGCCGGCATCGTCCTCGCGGGGGCCCTGATCGCCACCCTGGCGGCCGTGCCCCTCTGGGGCGGAGGCTCCCCGGAGCGCGTCCCCCTCTTCCCCAGGCCCCTGGACAGCGACGAGAAGGTCGGCTCCGTCCTCGCCGTCCTCAGGACCGCGGACATCGAGGCCAGGGCGGAGAAGGGCCAGATCCTGGTCCCCGCCTCCAGCAAGGACCGGGCCTTCACGGTGCTGTCCACCAAGAACGCCTGGCCCGAGGACCAGAGCACGGTCGAATTGAAGGGCTTCCTGGACGACTGGCGGCTTTCCGACCAGGCCCGGAGGGAACGCGGCCGCATGATGCTCCAGTCCGCCCTGTCCCGCATGATCCGCAAGCTGGAGGGGGTCCTGAGCGCCGACGTCCTCCTGGCCGAGGGCAACAACTCCCCCTTCTCGGGCGAGCGCTTCGAGCCCAAGGCCGCCGTGGTGGTGGCCCTCAAGCCCTCCGTCGCGATGCTTTCCCAGGGCGTGGCCGAGACCATCCGCCGCATGGTGGCCTTCGGCGTCCAGGGCGTGCAATCCTCCGCGGTCAGCGTCTCCGACAGCCTGGGCCGCATCTATCCCGAGAAGCCCTCCGACGACGACCAGGCCGTGACCACCACCTGGGAGAAGATGCGCCGGGAGATCGAGGATGAGAACAACGTCAAGGTGAGGAACGCCCTGGCGCCCATCCTGGGGAACCGTCTCGCGGTGATCTGCCATGTCGTCCTGAACCGGGACAAGGAGACCGTGGTGAGCGACCGGGTGAACCCGGACGAGATGTTCGCCCATCACGAGAAGACGCGCAGCAAGACCGTGACCGGGGGCTCGGGCGAGCCCGCCGGCACCCCCGGGGTCGGCTCCAACATCGTCGAGGTGCCTCCAGGCGGGACCGCCTCCGGCCAGGCCGCCAACAGCACGGAGGAGGAGAGCGAGATCGAGCGCACCGCCAGCCGCACCCAGACCAGCACCGTCAAGGGCGTCGGAGAGGTCAAGTACATGAGCGCGAGCATCCTGATCCCCTTCGCCAAGGGCGCGGCCGAGCCCGATGCCAAGATCCTGGGGACCTACCGCGAGTTCGCCATGAACGCCGTGGGCATCCAGGACCCCAAGCTGGTCACCGTGGCCGCGGTCCCCTTCGAGCCCGAGGCCCCGATGGCCGCCCCCGGCCACTGGCAGGAGATCCAGGCCTTCGTGGGCGAGCACTTCGACCGCATCCTTCTGGCCATCCTCGTCCTGGGGGCCCTGGTGGTGCTGGGCATGGCCCTGCGCAAGGGTTCGCCGCATCCCGCCGGCGCCGCGGCCGGGCTGGAGGGGGCCGTGGCGGCCATCGCCAGGTCCCGGCAGGAGGCCATGGAGCCCCTGCCCGAGATGGGGCCCGACGGCAAGCGCTACTCGGAGATGGAGTCGAGGATCCGGGAACAGGTGCGCAAGGACCCCAAGATCGCAGCCGGCCTCGTGAAGCGCTGGCTGATGACGGCGAAATAAGATGGCCACCCCGGACACCCAGCTGAATTCCCCGGAGAGCGCCCCCCGCGGCGGCAAGAACGCCCCGATGGAGCACCTGAGCGGTCTCCAGAAGGCGGCCATCCTCCTGGTCTCCCTCAAGGCCGACCTGGCCGCCCAGGTCCTGACCAACCTGGACCTGAACGCCATCGAGGCGATCTCCAAGGAGATCGCCAAGATGACCGAGGTCACGTCCAACCAGCGCCGCTCGGTGACCGAGGAGTTCTTCCAGATGAGCCTCGCCCAGCAGTACGTGGAGCAGGGGGGCGTGGAGTACGCCCGCTCCCTGCTGGAGAAGTCCCTGCCCCCGGACAAGGCCGCCTCCATCCTGGAGGCCGTCCAGCAGGCGGTCACGGTCACCCCCTTCGCCTTCCTGCAGAAGGCCGAGAGCGAGAACCTGCTGACCTTCATCCAGGACGAGCACCCCCAGACCATCTCCCTCATCCTGGCCCACCTGCCGGCCCAGAAGGCCGCCGAGGTCCTCGCCGGCCTGCCCGCCAAGAAGCAGGTCGACGTGGTCAAGCGCATCGCCACCATGGGCAACACCAACCCCGAGGTGGTCGGCGAGGTCGAGAAGGGCCTGCAGAAGCGCTTCGCGGCCGTCGTCACCCAGGAGCTGGAGGAGGCGGGGGGCGTGGAGTCCATCGCCGAGATCCTGAACCTGGCCGACCGGGCCACCGAGCGCGGCCTGCTGGAGAGCCTGGAGGAGGAGGACCCCGAGCTCGTCGAGCACATCCGCCGCCTCATGTTCGTGTTCGAGGACATCCTGATGGTGAACGACAAGGGCGTCCAGAAGGTGCTCAAGGAGGTCTCCAACGAGGACCTCGGCCTGGCCCTCAAGACGGCCAGCGAGGACCTGCGCAAGAAGATCCAGAAGAACCTGTCGGAGCGCGCCTGGTCCCTCATCAGCGAGGAGATGGAGTACATGGGCCCCGTGCGCGTCAGCGACGTCGAGGCCGCCCAGCAGCGCATCGTCGACATCGTGCGGCGCCTCGAGGACGCCGGCGAGATCGTCATCCAGGGCCGCGGCGGCGACGAGGAGGTCATCGTCTGATGCCCGCCGTGCTCCGCGCCCAGGATCTTTCGGGGGCCAAGCCCTTCTCCCTCCGCGACGCCCGCGTCGAGGCGGACAAGGTGCTGGCCGAGGCCCGCGCCGAGGCGGAGCGCCTCGTGGCCGAGGCCCGCGCGGAGGCCGGCCGGCTCCAGGCCTCTGCCGCCTCCGAGGCCGCCGCCCTGAAGGCCGCCGCCCAGGCCGAGGGCCGTTCGGCGGGGGAGGAGGCCGGACGCAAGGCCGGGGAGGCGGCCGCCCAGGCCGTCTTCCAGGACCGCTTCCAGGCCGAGCTGGCCCAGGCCAGGACCGCGATCGAGGCCGTGGCCGTCGCCCTGAAGGATGCGCCCGCCAGTTTCGCCCGCGCCGCCGAGGCCCATGTCGTGGCCCTGGCCGTGGAGATGGCCGAGCTCCTGGTCCGCCGCGAGCTCACGGCGGACCCCGCCCTGGTGGCCTCCGCCGCCCGCGCGGCCCTGGAGACCCTGGCTGCCTCGGGCAAGGTCGCGCTGAGGGTGAATCCCGAGGACCGCGCCCTGCTGGCCGCCCGCCTTCCCGAGCTGGCCCGGGGCATCACGGACTCTGGTCGCCTCGAGCTGGTGGAGGACGCCACCGTCGCCCGGGGGGGCTGCGTGGCCGCCGCCGAGGGGGCCGAGGCCGATGCCACCGTCGCGGCCCGCATCGCCGAACTCAGGCGCCTCCTGCTCGGGGAGGAGGGTAAGTGACGGCCGCGGCGCCCGCGTCCATCCTGGCCGCCCGCGAGGCCCTTACCGGCTTCCGCAGCCATTCCGTGGCCCTCTCGGGCCGCGTGGTGGAGGTCGTGGGCCTCCTGGCCGAGGCCGAGGGCTTCGCCGCCCCGGTCGGAAGCCTCTGCGCCGTCGGCGCCGCCCGCAAGCGCGCCGAGGTCATCGGCTTCCGTGGGACCCGGCTCCTGCTCATGGCCCTGGAGGACCTGGAGGGCGTCTCCCACGGGGAGCGCGTCCACCTGGTCACGACCCGCCAGGGCCTCCGCGTGGGCCCCGCCCTGGTCGGCCGCGTGGTGGACGCCCTCGGCCAGCCCCTGGACGGCAAGGGCCCGATCCCGTCCGAGGCCTGGGTGCCCCTGCACCGCGAACCCCCGCCCGCCATGCGGCGGCGCCGCATCTCGGAGGCCCTGTCCACCGGGGTGAGGGCCATCGACGCCTTCACGACCGTGGGCCGGGGCCAGCGCATGGGCATCTTCGCCGGCAGCGGCGTCGGCAAGTCCGTGCTCATGGGCATGATCTGCCGCAACACCGAGGCCCCCCTGAACGTGATCGCCCTGGTCGGTGAGCGCGGCCGCGAGGTGAGGGAGTTCGTCGAGCGCGACCTGGGTCCCGAGGGTCTGGCCCGCTCCGTCGTCGTCGTGGCCACGGGCGAGCAGTCCGCCGTGATGCGCGTGCGGGCCGCCCTGGCCGCCACCGCCATCGCGGAGCACTTCCGCGACCAGGGCCGGGACGTCCTGCTGATGATGGACTCGGTCACCCGTATCGCCTACGCCCAGCGCGAGGTCGGCCTTTCCGCGGGGGAACCCCCGGCCACCAAGGGCTACCCGCCCTCCGTGCACGCCCTCCTACCCAAGATCCTCGAGCGGGCCGGCACGGGGGAAGTGGGCTCCATCACCGGCCTCTACACCGTGCTGGTCGAGGGCAACGACGTGAACGAGCCCATCGCCGACGCTGCCCGCTCCATCCTGGACGGCCACCTCTGGCTCTCCCGCCGCCTGGCCAACCGCGGCCAGTACCCCGCCATCGATCCCCTGGAGAGCATCAGCCGGGTGATGCCCGACGTGACCTCCGAGGCCCACCGCAAGGCGACGCAGGAGGCCCGCAGCCTCCTGGCCGTCCACCAGGAGAACGAGGACCTCCTCAACCTGGGCGCCATCGTGAAAGGGGCCAACCCCCGCCTGGACCGGGCCGTGGCCCTGATCGAGACCTTCCGCAGCTTCCTGAGACAGGGGATGCGGGAGCGGTCCACCCTGGCGGACGCGGTGCGGGGCCTCGAACAGATCGTCTCCGCGCCGATGCCGTCCGCCGCGGCCGCCAAGGGGGCACGCTCATGAAGCGCTTCCGCTTCCCGCTCGAGGCCCTCCGCGCCCTGCGCCGCCGCCGCCGTGAGGAGGCCGAGCGCGTCTTCGCCGCCGCCCGCGCCCGTCGCGACCGCCAGATCCTGGAGCTGTCCAGCCTGACCGAGGAGCGCCGCGCGGCCGAGGAGGACTTCGGCGCCATCCTTCCCGGCAAGGGGGCCTTCCCCCTGGCCGAGGCCATGGCCCGCCGGGCCTGGGTGGCGACCCTGACCCGCCGGGTCACCCAGGCCACGCGGACCCTGGAGGCCCTGTCGCGCGAGGCCGAGCTCCGCCGCCTGGCCCTGCTGGAGGCCTCCCGGCACGAGAAGGTCGTGGACCGCCTGCGCGAGCGCCGGCGCGAGGCCTGGGCCCAGGCCGCCGGACGCGAGGACCAGGCCGCCGCCGACGAGGCGGGCCTCGGCGTCTTCCGCAAGGTGAAGGTGCAGGCATGAAGAAATCCCTTTCCCTGGTCCTGATGTCCCTGGGCGGCCTCTTCCTGGCCGCGGTGCTGGCCGGCGGCGTCCTCCTGGCCCTGGGGAAGCCTCCCCGGGAGCGCCTCACGGCGGCCGTGAAGGCCCTGAAGGGGCAGGTGCCCGAGCCTCCTCCCGCCGCGGTCGTGGCGCCGGTCGAGACGTCCGCCTCCCTGCCCCAGGACATCTCCCTGCTGAAGGATGCCCGCGACCGCCTCGCCGAGGACCAGGAGCGCTTCCTGCAGGAGAAGGGCATGGCCCATGCCCAGCTGGAGGCCGAGCGCGTCGAGGTGGAGCGCCTGAAGGCCGAGGTGTCCCAGCGCCTGGAGGAGGCCCGCCGTCCGGCCGCCTCGGCGTCCGCCGCCGGCGGCGCTCCGGCGACGGGCCCGGCGGCCGCGGTCTCCGCCAAGGGCGTGAAGGCCCTGGCCGAGATCGTCGCGAAGATGACCCCGAAGGCCGCCTCCCAGCTCTTCCTGAAGGAGAACGAGGAGAGCGTCGCCGGGGTCCTCCAGCGCATGGATCCGAAGCAGGCCGCCAAGGTGCTGGCCGAGATGGTCTCGGCCGATCCGGAGCGGGCCCAGCGCGTGGCGGCGATCTTGAGGGAAGGGAAGAAGTCGTGAGTGGTGTCGGAATCAAGAAGAGGGGAGTAAGGAAGGAGATTCATGTCTGACGCGATCCAGTTGATGATGAACACCCAGAGCGCCTGCCAGGGTCCTGGACAGGGCCAGGGCGATTCGGGGAGCGAGGGCTTTGCCCAGCTCTTCGAACAGCAGATGCAGGTGAGGGCCCAGCCCGCGACGTCCGCCAGGACGCCCGCCCCGGCTCCGGCTTCCCAGGTTTCCGGGGTCCAGCCGGCGCCTGCGGAGAAGCCCTCCTCGCGAGAGACGGAGCGCCTGGAGGACGATGCCCGCCCCGATCCGGCCCCGGCCGATCCCGCGAAGCTCGTTCTGAAGGCCGCGTCCACGGCCACGGCCACGACACCGATGACGGCCGCTCCGCTGTCCGCGCCGGCGCCCGCCGCGCCCGTGCTGTCCGCATCCGCCCAGGCCCTCACGCTCTCCTCCGAGGCCGAGCAGGCTCCGGAGGCTCCCGTGTCCGTGGCCCCGGTGTCCGCCGCCTCGCCCGTCCCTGCGGTCCAGGCCGTGGCGTCCACCCAGATCCCGCTCCAGGCTGCCCAGCTCGTCCAGGCCGAAGCGCCTGTTGTCGAGGAGGGGGAGGCTTTCCCCGCGCACGCGGCTTCCCTCACGTCCGTGTCCGCCACGGAGTCCCTGGACCTTACCGACGCGTCCGCCACCGCGTCCCAGACCCCGCTTCCCGTCCAGGCCATGGACCCCGCGGTCCTGGCCCTGGTGCAGGCCCTGGCTTCCCCCGGTCTGATGGGGGCCCTGACCCCGGCCGCCTCGGCGGCCGCCTCCGGCGCGGCGATGCCGGTTGCCACGTCCGACGGCGCCCTTGCCGGCGTCGGCGGGGCGGCCCCGGCCTCGGCCGGAAGCCCCGCCTCGGCGGAGGCCTCCGGCGCCCCGGCGCCCCGGCCCTCCCAGGCCGAGATGATCGAGCGCCTGGCCGTGACGGCCAAGCTCCTGAACAGCGCCCGTGGGGAGAAGGTCCTGGTGCTGAAACTCCAGCCGCCCCAGCTGGGCCATGTCCGCATCCAGATGATGGTCCAGGACGGGGTCCTGCACGCCACGGTGCAGACCGAGAGCGAGGCCGCCCGGCAGGCGGTCCTGCAGAACCTGGATCACCTCAAGGCCTCCCTCGGCGAGCAGGGTCTCCAGCTCGGCCGTTTCGATGTGCAGGCGGACGGCGACGCCGGGGCGCGCCTGGCGGCCGGACAGGGAGGCGGGCGTCAGCGCCGCTCCCCCGAGGAGAGGGCCATGGACGAGCTGATGGCCAGCCCCGCGGCCG
>JAHFOU010000066.1:8240-9685 GCA_023261525.1 Planctomycetota bacterium
GGAGGGGGCGGATGACGCGCCCGTGATGTCCGACGCGCTGGCAGTGGACCTTTTGGCCTGAGAGTAGGAAAGGAACAGACCCATGTCGATCGCAAGCAGCCTCTCTTCCACTGGCGCCGGCGCAAGCCTGGGCGGCACGCTCACGAAGAACGCCCAGCTGACCCAGTCCCAGTTCTTCAAGGTCCTCGTGGCCCAGCTGACCCAGCAGGACCCGATGAACCCGACGGACAGCCAGAACTTCCTGGGGCAGCTCGTCCAGCTCCAGAACCTCCAGGTCACGTCCGACCTCTCGAACAACTTCGGGGGGATGCTCAGCCAGAACGCCTTCAGCTCGGCCAGCCTCCTGCTGGGGCGGCTGGTGCAGGGGAACGCGACGGACGGCACCCCGATCTACGGGCAGGTCGACCGCGTCTCCATCGACTCCGGCAAGGTCAACCTCCATGTGGGGACCTACACCGTGCCGCTCAGCCAGGTGACCCAGATCGAGGAAAACCCGATCTTTACCACTCCCAATCCCTAAACCATTTTTACAAACGACGAGGTGAACCCATGGCATTGATCCGAGCACTCAACACCGCGGTCTCCGGCCTGCGCAACATGCAGATCGGGATCGACACGATCGGCAACAACATCGCCAACGTGAACACGACGGCCTTCAAGAACTCGCGCGTCCAGTTCCAGTCCCAGTTCTACCAGACCCTCTCCTACGGGTCCTCCGCCACCGGAAGCCTGGGCGGCGTGAACCCCCAGCAGGTGGGGCTCGGGATGAACACCGCGGGGATCAGCCAGGACTTCAGCCAGGGCGCGCTGGAGACCACCGGCCTCAACTCCGACCTCGCCATCGAGGGCGACGGGTTCTTCATCATGTCCGGGCCGAACGGCACGCCCGTCTATTCCCGCGACGGCGGGTTCCGCAAGAACGTGGCCAACTTCCTGGTGAACCCCTCCACGGGCTTCAAGGTCCAGGGCTGGAACGCGGACGCGAGCTTCAACATCGCCACGGGCGGCGCGCTGGAGGACATCCTGGTCCCCGTGGGGTCCATGTCCATCGCCGCGCAGACGACGACTGCCGACTACGTGGGCAACCTGAACCCGAAGGGGGTCCTGGCCCTTAACGGGACCATCACGGGGACCTCCCTGTTCCTGGCGGCCGGCGGCGTGGCGGTCGGGGGAACCCTCATGACGGCCGTCTCCGACACCAACGGGGGTTCTGCCCTCTTCACGGCCGGGGACCACATCACGATCGCCGCCAAGAAGGGGGGGCGCAGCGTCCCGACCGGGGACTTCGCCGTGACGGCCACGACCACGGTGACCGACTTCATGACCTTCCTGGACCAGATGCTGGGGCTCAACTCCGCGGCCGGGATCTTCGGTTCCAACCGCCTGAACCTCAACCAGGCCTCGGCGACCGCCGCCACCGCGACGATCACCGACAACGCGACGGA
>JAHFOU010000386.1 GCA_023261525.1 Planctomycetota bacterium
CCCGCCATTCAGGTAGAAGCCGCCCTGGACGGCCGCCTTCAGACTGTAGAGATTGTCCTCCGCCGCCCCGTCCCCGCCCAGTCTCCCCGTATAACCCCGCGGGCGGCCATCCACCGCGACCAGACGAGGGTTACCGGCCGACGACTTGAAGAAGCTCGGCCTCAGGGAAGCTTGCACCGGGCAGTCCGCCACGTTCAGGGCCCCCGGCTGGTAGACCTGCCCCTCCGTCTCGGGGCCGGCGTTGAGGACCCCGTCCCCGTTCCAGTCCTCGCCTCCATATCGGCTCTCGATCCTCGTAGGGTCCTGGCCAGAGGACAGGCGGGCCAGCGCATCCTCCAGGCCGGATCTCGCCAGGAGGAAGGCCTTGGTGGCGTTCAGCCGCTGCTGGGAGGCCTTGCGCTCCAGCTGGGCCAGGGTCACGAACGCCATGCCCAGCACCCCCAGGACGCCCAGGACGCCGACGATGACGAGAAGCGCCAGGCCGCGGGCGCGGCGGGACATCTAGTTCCCCGCCTCCGTCCAGGCCAGGAGCCGGCGGCCCTGCGGCGGGTCGTAGACCAGGGTCAGGTCGTCGAAGACCGGGGAGTCCAGGATCGGGACATTCGGATCCACGGGGGTGACCCGGCGGAAGACCACCCGGGCCCTCAGGCCTCCCGCGGGAAGCGTCCGGCCGAGGTCCCAGGCCTGGCGGTCCGGGTTCCAGCCCGCCGCCCGCGTCGAGCGGGCCAGGGAGGCGTCGTTCCAGAGGTACTGGCTGGCCGCGGGGTTCACCAGCTCCAGCTCCGCGTAGTCGTCGGGAAGCTCCGCGGGACGGTACCAGGTCCAGCAGACCTTCCTCAGCCTGGCCCCGTCCGGCAGGGAGAGCGGGGCGCTCAACCAGGAGGCGGCCTCGTCGTTGACGGCCGGCAGGGCCGGGGCGTCGACGGGCTTGTGCTCCGCCCCCTTGTAGTAGCGGCCCTCCTTGTGGCGATCCAAGGCAAGGCGTCCCGGGGCGTCCTGGGCATCCTGGAGGGGAGGGCCCCCGCCGGGAGGCGCCCCTCCGAAGTCGTAGATCGCGAACTCGTCCAGGGTGGCGTCGGCGCCCCCGGAGATGAACATGGTGATCTGGTAGTAGTCGTCGTTGCCGCCGATGGTCATCGCGCCGGAATCCCGCGAGGCCAGGGGGCCCAAGGAGATCAGGTGGGCGACGCCCGCCCTGTCCTGGGTGAGGTCCTGGTTCCCCGCGAGGAAGCCGGAGTCCTGGCCATAGGTGTTCGGGGACCCCGTCTGCCCCCCGCTCCCGTCGTTGACGACCATCTCCCCCCTGGCATGGGCCGTGGCGGTGCCCTGGCCGGCGATGAGGACCTGGAAGTCCCAGGCCATGGTGGCCAGGGTCCAGCGGTGGGGCTGGGGAATGCCCGCGGGCGCACTGTAGCCGTACTCGTAGCCGTTGTCAGCGTCCTCGACCCCCGTCTCGAACAGCAGGCCGAGGCCCCGGTTGAAGCCGGCGTAGTTCGTGAAATCCCCGGCGAAGAAGATCTGACGGTTGTACATCCCCGTCCCGACGTTCGGAGCCATCGCGTAGAAGCGGGACCTCGTGCCGCTCAACGTCCAGTAGTCCGGCTTCACCCAGAAGGACATCAGGCCGTGGAAGCCGTCCAGGTTGCCCCTGCCCAGCCAGGCCGGCGCATGCCCCGTGTCCGCATAGGCCCCGTCGGGATACAGGGTGTTGACCCGGCCGTCCTGGAAGACGCTGTTGCCCAGCTCGGGTGTCGTCAGCAGAGCCCCCTGAACCTGGCAGGCGCCGGCGGCGTCCGAGGCGTCCAGGTCGAAGCGGTCATCGAAATGCGCCAGGCACTTCAGGTCCCGGGTCGCCGCCCCCACCGAATAGAAGTTCGTGGCCTCGGTCTCCACCGTCGCCAGCTGGAGGTTCCCGTCGTAGCTCGCCGGATTCTGAACCAGGGCGCCGCCAGGGTTCACGCAGGGCTCGGGGTAGCTCTGGAGGGCCATCCCCTGTCCCATCCCGGACAGGCCATGCCCCCAGGTCCGATCCAGCCCGGGACCATGGCTCTGGCTCAGGAAGTCCGCCTGGCCGGGCAGGCGGCCTGCCGTGAAGTCCCTCTGGGTGCTGAGGCGGAGGACGGAGGGCCCCGAGACGGCCGCCTTCAGGACCCGGGAGGCCAGCAGGCGCCCGCCGCTCCCCAGCACCCGCCCGAGGCTTTCCAGCTCCTGGGGCTGGACGCCCTCCAAGCTGAATTCCGTCGAGTAGACCTCCAGGTCGCTCTTGTCCACGCTCTTGAAGAGGCTGAGGTTGGGATTGAACTTGTTCAGGTCCGTGTTCGGGTTGAAGTTCGCCTTCAGGATATCCCGCATCACGGGCGTCCGGGCCGGATCGTGGATCGAGGCGGCCAGGGCGTCAACCGCCGCCTGGGCCGGGGCCACGGCGGCGTTACGAACGCTCTGGGCGGGGCGGTCCGCGAGGTTGAGGGCGTCGTTGGCGGCATCCAGGGCCGCCTGGTTGGCCGCCGTGGGGTTCGCGTTGTAAGCCGCCTGGGCCGCCGCCACGGCCGCCAGGTAGGGAGCCATGGTGGCGTTGTAGACGGCGTCGGCGGCCAAGAGGGCGGCGTCCAGGACGGCCTGGGCGGCCGCCAGGGCGGCCGCGTCGCCGGGGGTGGCGCCGAGGGGCAGGGTGTCGCAGAACGCGTGGAAG
>JAHFOU010000067.1 GCA_023261525.1 Planctomycetota bacterium
GATCGCCGCCCCCAGGCCCAGGGGGATGGCCAGGAAGAGGGCGACCAGGGTGACCTTGGCGGTGCCGATCAGGAGCGGGACCAGGGAATACTTCGGGGCATCCGAGACCGGCTGCCACTTGTGACGGGCAGCCTCCCCGTCATGGGACTGGGGCGTGAAGAGCCTGGCGAACGTGACCTCCTGCTCCCCTCCGCTCCCCAGCCCCCCATTCTCGCCCCCCAGGAAGACGGGCAGGGCCTCCTTGGCGACGAAGATGAAGATGAGGGCCAGGATCAGGAGGACGCCCCAGGCGCTGGCGCGGATCAGGCCCGAGGCCAGGACGTCCGTCAGCCGGCTGTTAAAGAACCCGGGGAGTCTCATGGCAGACCCATGAGACCCCCCGGACGTTAAGATCGTATGAAGATTACTTCTTCGGGAGCGGGAAGTAGCCTACGGCCTCGACCACCTTCTGCCCCTCCTCGCTCAACAGCCACGCGAGGTAGGTCTTGCCCTGCTCGCGGAGGTTCGGGCTGGAGTAGCAGTAGAGGAAGCGGTTGATGGGGTAGGTCCGGCCCTGGACGCTCTCCTTCGAGACCTCCACCGGCTGGGACCCCGCGTCCTTCTTGACGGGGACCTTGCGCACGCCCTTGGCATAGGCCGCGCCGCCGTATCCGATGCCCATGGCGTCCTTGGTGACCGCGTTGATGACCGAGGCGGTGCCGGGCATGGTCTGGGTCTCGTCGGCGAAGTCCTTGCCTCCCAGGACGTGCTCCTTGAAGAACTCGTAGGTCCCGGAGTTGTTCTCCCGACCGTAGAGGATGATGCCGCCGGCACTGCCGCCGACCTCCTTCCAGTCCCGGATCTTCCCGGTGTAGATGTCCTTGAGCTGGGCCACGGTCAGGGACGGCACGGGGTTGGAGGTGTGGACGTAGATCGCGATGCCGTCCATGGCCACCGGCGTCTCCACGACCTCGGCGTTGTTCTTGCTCTTGAAGGCCTTGCGCTCGGACTCCTTCATGGGGCGGGAGGCGTTGCAGATCTCCGTGGTCCCGTTCAGGAGGGCGGAGATGCCGGTGCCGGAGCCCCCTCCGGTGACCTGGATCTTGGCCTCGGGATGGGCCTTCATGTAGGCCTCGGCCCAGCGCTGTCCCATGATGACCATGGTGTCCGAGCCCTTGACCGTGATCGGGCGGTCGTCGGCCGCCTGCAGTCCGAGGGCCAGGCAGGCGAGGGCCAGGGCACTGGGGGTGATTCCCATCTTCATCGCTGCTTCCTCCTTGTCAGGTTGGGATCCGGAGGGGTCCCGGTGGTTTCTAGAAGTCGAACTGGGTGCTCAGCATCACGAAGCGCTCCTGCTTGCGGACGTCGGAACCCACGGCGCCGATATAGTCGGCCCCGAAGGCGTTCTCGCCGTAGTCCAGCATGACCCTGGCGTTGGAGATGGGCGTCCAGTTCAGCCCGACCTGCCAGGCCTCCATGCTCGTCGCCGACCCCGTGCCCGTCTCGGTGGGCTGGACGGAGGAGGCATACTGCTTGTCCAGGTTGTAGAAGGGCTCGCGCTCGGCGTTGAACCCGGAGAGCCGTCCGACCAGCTCCCAGGCGCCGGGACCACCGCCGACCTTGCCGAAGGACTTCAGGGGGGTCACGCGGCCGCCGACCACGGCGTCCTCGCCCGTCAGCATCCAGCCCACCGTCACGTACCAGGCGTCGAAGCGGGTGTTCTGGTTCTCGTTGTCGATCCCGAGGGGGCCGGTGCGCCCGGTCCGCTTCAGGTCCATGCTCATGCTGGCGAACTCCCCGATGAACTTGGCCCGGCCGTAGGCCCAGGAGGAGCCGCCGCCCAGGCGGCTGCGGTCCTCGCTGTTGAGCGTGGCGGCATTGAAGGCCAGGAAGGTGCTCCCCGTGTCCGTGGTGGAGAAGTTCGCGGGTGCGACCGAATCCTGGCGCCCCCAGGTGCCCATGACCCAGAACATGGCCTTGTTCAGGGCGCTCTCCTTCTCCGCGACCCAGGGGGCCAGGGTGAGGCGGGCGGCCCAGTCCTTGTCGTCGTTGACCTCCGCGGCGTTCTTGCCGGCCCCGTTGAAGTAGGCGACCTCATAGGTCAGCTTCTTCTCCAGGACCTTCCCGGCGACCTGGATCCCGATGTCCCGGCTGGGCGCCAGGCGGGTGGCGACGGACTTCTCGGCGAAGTCCCGCCAGAGCGTGGAATAGGTCTCCTCGTAGAGGAAGGGCTCCTTGAACTGCCCCATCTTCACGCCGAACCACTCCTCGTGCTCGTACTCCACGAAGGAGTTGTTCATGGAGCTGGTGGTCCCGCTGAGGGTCCCTTCGAACTCGTACTTGAACTGCTTGAAGACCTTGCCCTTCATCTCGATCTGGGTTTCCTTGTTGTAGAAGGCGTCCTTGTTCGGGTTGCTCTCCGTGAAGAAACGCCCGTTCTCGATGATGCGCCCCCCGACCGAGAGGTCGAAGTTGCCGTCATCGGACTTGAGCTTGATCCCGTCCTTGTAGAAGACCCTCAGCGGCATCCCGTTCTTGTCGTCCTTCTTCTCCGACTTGCCCCTCAGGAAGTCCATCTGCTCCTCAAGCGCCTTGAGGCGGATCTCCTCCTCCGGGGTCATCTCGGCCACCGCGGTCCCCCCAAGGGCAACCGCCAGCGCCACGCACCACAGTCGTCCCTTGCGCACTCAGCACCTCCTTTCAGGTGTGGGCCTAGAATAGATCTCCCGGATGAAGCCGGGATGTTGCGGATGCGAAGATCCCATGAAGTTCCTCAGTCGCTCACCAGCTCCCCGTGGGCCGGGGACCCGACCGCGCAAAGGCGCCCCTGGACGTCCACGTCGAAGCGCAGGCGCTCCCAGTCCGTGTCCGGGGGAAGCTCGGTGACCACCTCGATGCGCTCCCAGGGGATCCAGCGGACCTTGCTCTGGGAGGAGGTGACGGTCTTGGCGCTCCCCTGGGGCCGGCGGAAGTGCCAGGTCCTCCCGTGCACCTTCAGGACGTTGGGCGTCTCCGCCACCACCCGGCCGATGCAGACGTGGTTCTGGGCGCCTTCATAGGCCTTCACCCAGCGGATCTTCACGATCTTCGCATCCACAGGGGGCAGGGCGGGGGCGACGCGGCCGATCCGGGTCGAGGGGATGGGGTTCATGCCCCCAGTCTGATCCCGACCCGCGAAGACGGGATGAACGGGGCGTTAAGATCGTGTGGCGGGCAGACGGACGGTGAAGAGGGTGCCCCGGCCCGGGGGGTTGGAGGCGTCAATGCTCCCCCCGTGGGCCTGGACGATGTGCTTCACGATGGAGAGCCCCAGACCCGTCCCCCCCATCTCGCGGGAGCGGGCCTTGTCCACCCGGTAGAAGCGCTCGAAGATCCGGGGAAGATGCTCGACGGGGATGCCGATCCCCGTGTCGGCCACCTGGATGCGCCAGCCCTCCCCCTCGGGCGCCAGGGACAGGGACACCGAGCCTCCTTCCGGCGTGTACTTCACGGCATTGTCCAGGAGGTTGGTGAAGACCTGGGCCAAGCGGTCGCGGTCGCCGCGCAGGCGGGCCGGACGCTTCAGCTCCAGCCTCAGGGACAGCGTCTTCTCCTCGCAGCGCCTGCGGAAGCCCTCGGCCACCTCCTCCGCCAGCTCGGCCAGGTCCATCTCCGCCAGGTTCAGGGAGGGACCGGAGCCCTCCAGATGGGACAGGGTCAGGAGGTCGTCCACGATGGCGATGATGCGATCCGTGTGCTTTCGGATGATCTCCAGAAAGCGTCCGGCCGTCTCGGGATCCTTCAAGGCCCCGTCGCGCAGGGTCTCCACGAAGCCCTTGATGGAGGTCAGGGGCGTGCGGAGCTCGTGGGAGACGTTGGCCACGAAATCGATGCGGACGCGCTCCAGGCGGCCCAGCTCCGTCAGCTTGGCCTCCAGGGTCGCGGCGGTGGCGTTCAGGGCCTCGGCCAGCTCCTGCAGCTCCGGACGGCCTTCCTTGGGGAAGCGGGGGTAGAGGTCCCCCCCGGCCAGGGCCCGGGCCACCCGGACCATCTCCCTGAGGGGCTTGAGCAGGCGTTGCTCCCGCCGCCGGCGGAACCAGAGCACCGCCAGGCCGATGCCGGCCGCCAGCCCCGCCCCCGCCCCGCCCCAGAAGGGGTGCATCATTCCCTCAGCCGGTAGCCGACCCCGCGCACGGTCTCCACGCGGTCCCCGGCCTTGCCCAGCTTGCGACGCAGGCTGGAAAGGTGGACGTCCACGGTGCGGTCCAGGACCATGACGTCGGCGCCCCGGGCGGCGTCCAGGAGCTGGTTGCGGGTGAAGACCTGGCCCGGGCGCTTGGCCAGGACGGCCAGCATGCGGAACTCGGTGAGGGTCAGGGGAACGGCCTTGCCCGAGACCGTGACCTCGTGCCGGGACGGGTCGATGCGCAGGGTCCCGAGGGCCACCACCTGCCCCGCCTCGGACGCCACGGGCTCCCCGCTGCGCAGGAGGACCTTCACGCGCGCCACGAGGACCTTGGGGCTGAAGGGCTTGACGAGGTAGTCCTCGGCCCCCAGCTCCAGGCCCAGGACGATGTCGGTCTCGGAGCCCTTGGCGGTGACCAGCATCACGGGGACGCTGGAGGTCTGAGGATCCTTCTTGAGGGATTTCAGGACCTCCAGGCCGCCCAGGCCGGGAAGCATGACGTCGAGGAGGATGAGGTCGGGGGGCTTCTGGCGGGCGGCCGCCAGGCCCTTGGGGCCGTCGTTGGCCAGGGCACAGGAGAAGCCCTCCTGCTGGAGGTTGTAGCGGATCAGCTCGGCGATGTCGGGCTCATCCTCGACCAGCAGGATCCGGCTCGGCATCGCGGGAGCAGTGTACGCGGGGAGTATGAAGGGATCGTGAAGAATTCAGGCTCGGATCGCCGCCGCGTCCCGGTGCCCGACGAGCCCTTCGGCTTCCGCCAGGAGGGCCGCCGTCCTCCCCAGCCGCCTTGCCCCCGCCCGGCTCACCGTCTGCACCGCCGCAGGCCTGAGGAAGTCCATCACCGTCAGCCCCGAGGCCCAGCGCGCCGTGCCGTCGGTGGGAAGGGTGTGGTTGGGCCCGTTCACGTAGTCCCCGAACGCGACACTCGAATAGGCGCCCACGAATAGGGTCCCGAAGCGCCGGAGGCGGGCCTCGTAACGGCGGGATCCCCGGCACCAGAGCAGGAGGTGCTCCGGGGCGGTCTCCTCCGAAAGACGGACGGCTTCGTCCAAGGTCCTCACCTTCCATACCGTGGCCCGGGCCAGGGCACGCGAGGCCACGGCCCGGGTCGCAAGAGTCTTCAGCCTTTCCCCCACGGCGCGGAGCACCGCCCGCGCCAGAGCCGCGGACGGCGTCGCCAGGGCGATCTTGGCGTCCGGGTCGTGCTCGGCCTGGGCCAGGAGGTCGGCAGTGATCCAATCGGGGCGCGCCGAGGCGTCCGCGATGACCAGCAGTTCGCTGGGACCGGCTGTGCCGTCGATCCCGCAGAGGCCGAGGTCCCGGACCGCCTTCTTGGCCGCGGCCACGTGGCGGTTTCCCGGACCCACGATCTTGTCTACCCGGGGAAGGCTCCGCGTCCCGCACGCTATGGCGGCGATGGCTTGGCCACCTCCGACGGCGTAGAGCGCATCCGCGCCGGCAATCCCGGCGGCGGCCCTCACGGCCAGGGGCACCTCGCCCGAAGGCCCGGCCGGCGTGCAGACGAGGACCTCGCCCACCCCCGCGACCCGGGCGGGCACAATGCCCATCAAGGCCGTCGAGAGCAGGGGATAGCGCCCTCCAGGCACATAGACGCCCACGCGATCCAGGGGAAGGAAGCGGAGCCGGATCTCCCCCGAGGCGTCGCGCAGGACCCTCTGGGCAGGCTTCTGGGCCTCGGCCACGCGGCGGATGCGTGCGGCGCTGTGCTCGAGGGCTCGGCGCAGGGCGGGCGGGATCGCCTTGGCCGCGGCCTGTAGCTCGGCCTTGTCGTAGCGCCACCGCTTCGGCAGGCGCCCGTCATAGCGCAGGACCAGGCGCTTCAGGGCCCGATCCCCTTCCTTCCGGACGGCGCGGACCATGGCCTCGGCGGAAGCCGAAGGCGCGGGCGTGAAGGCCCAGGCCGGGCCGGATTTCCAATCCCGGATCCTCACGGCTTCCTCCGGCTTTCCAGCTGGGCGAAGACCCTCTCCCAGCTGACGCCCTCGCGCTCCATCAGCACCGTGGCGAAGTAGAGCCAGTCGGCCACCTCCCAGGCCAGGTTGGCCGGGTCGCGGAAGTCCACCACCTCCCCCGCCTCCTCCTGGAGCTTCTCGCGCAGGAGGGCCGGATCGGACAGGAGCCTCTTCGTATAGGACTTCGCGTCCCCCGCGGCGGCGCGTGCGCGGATCTGGCGCTGGAGGGCCTCCAAGGTACGGGGGAAGGCCGGGCCGAAGCAGGTGTCCCGGTTCGTGTGGCAGGCCGGGCCGGTCTGCTCCACGGTGAACACCAGGGCGTCCGCATCGCAGTCGAGGCGGACGCGCTTCAGGGCCTGGACATGCCCGCTCTCCTCGCCCTTCACCCAGAGGCGGCTCCGGGAGCGGGAGAAATAGCATCCCCGGCGCTCGGCCAGGGCCTTCCGGAGGCTCTCCTCGGTGCTGAAGGCCAGCATGAGGACGTTGCCGTCGGCATCCTGGGCCAGGGTCGGCACCGGCCCTTTGCTCCAGTCCACGGACTTGACCAAGGCCTCCGCCGGATCGAAGCCTCCGGTGTAGATGGCCATGCCCACCTGGGCGTGGATGCCGGCGCGGGAAAGCTCGGCCACCTCCTGCACCGTGGTGATGCCCCCGGCCACCGTGAGCGGCTTGGGCAGGACGGAGGCCAGGCGCCGGGCCTCGGCCAGGTCGGCGCCGCCCAGGCCGCCCTCGCGGTCCACGAAGGTCACCAGGAACTCGGAGCAGTACTCCCCCAGGCGCTTGCCGCGGGCCTCCGGGGTGTCCGCGGTCTCGGTGCGCCAGCCCTCGGTGACGACCCGGCCCTTGTCGGCATCCAGGGCCACGATCCATTTCTCGGGCGGCAGGAGCTTCAGGAACTCCGGCTCGGCCCGGGTGCCGACCACGAGGCGCCTGGCGCCGGCCGCCAGGAGGCGCCGGGCCTGGGCCTCGTCGCGCACCCCGCCTCCCACCCGGCAGTCGGCCTCGGCGCAGAGCTGCTCCACCAGCGCGGTGTTGTCGCCCTGGCCCAGGGCCCGGTCCAGGTCCACCACCGCGATCTCCCCGAAGAGGGACCAGGCCCGCGCCAGGGCGACGGGATCGTCCCGCTCCAGGACCTTGTCCCGGCCCCGCCTCAGCTGCACGGCCTTGCCCTTCATGAGATCGATGGACGGGATCAGCATCGGACGGATACCCCCTGTTCGGAGAGATAGCGCTTCACGGCCCCCACCGTCCAGCGCCCGTCGTGGAAGATGGAGGCGGCCAGGGCCGCGTCGGCCTTCCCGGCGGTCAGCACCTTCAGGATGTCCTCGGGCCCTCCGGCCCCGCCCGAGGCGATCACGGGGACGCCCACGGCCTCGGAAATGGACGCCGTGATGTCGCAGGCATAGCCCCCGCCGGTGCCGTCCGCGTCGATGGCGTTGAGGAGGACCTCGCCGGCGCCCAGGTCCACGGCCTCGCGGATCCAGTCCAGGGCCGGGCGGGAGGTCGCGTCCCGGCCCCCCCGGGTGGTCACCACCCAGGCCCCGTCCCGGCGCAGGGCATCCACGGACAGGACCACGAACTGGCGACCGAAGGCCTTCTCCGCCTCGGCCAGCAGGGACGGCCTCAGCACGGCGGCCGTGTTCACGGCCACCTTGTCCGCGCCGCTCTCCAGCAGGGCCCCCATGTCGGCCAGGGTCCTCACCCCGCCGCCGACCATCAAGGGGATGGAAAGGGCCCTGCCCACGGCCTCGACCACGGTTCGCTGGGTCTGGAGCCCCGTCGGGGTCGCGGCCACATCCAGCACCGCGATCTCGTCGGCCCCCTGGGCCTCGTACGCTGCGGCCAGGGCCGCGGGGTCCCCCTTGTCCTGGAGGTCCTGGAAACGGACGCCCTTCACGACGCGGCCGGACTGGACGTCCAGGCATGGGATGATGCGGCGGATCAGGCTCATGGCGAGCCCTTCGCAAAACGCTCCAGCAAGGCCAGGCCGGCCGGGCCCGAGCGCTCCGGGTGGAACTGGACGGCCACGGCGGCCCCCCGGCGGATCGCGGCGGGGAAGCGGTCTCCCGCATAGTCGCACCAGGCGGCCACGTCGCCGGAGGCGGCGGGCCGCGCCGCATAGGAGTGCACGAAGTAGGCGTGGAAGGGCTTGGCACCCAGCACCGGATCGGCCCCCACGGGCTCGACGAGGTTCCAGCCCATGTGGGGGACCTTGGCCCCGGCCTGGACGGCGAGACGGGTCACGGTGCCGGAGACGGCGCCCAGGCCCCGCGCGCCGGGGGACTCCTCGCTGGCCTCCAGCAGGAGCTGCAGGCCCAGGCAGATCCCCAGCAGAGGCCGTCCGGCGGCCACACGCTCCCTCAGGGCCTGCATCAGGCCGCCCTGCTCGAGACGGGCCGCGACGGCCCCGAAGGCCCCCACGCCCGGGAGCACGACCCTCCCGGCGCGGCGCACCGTCTCCGGGTCCGCGGTCAGCCCGGCGTCCACGCCGAGCCGCTCGAAGGCGTTGAGGAGGCTGCGCACGTTGGCGTGCCCCGTGGCCACGATGGCGAGACGGCTCAGAGCATGCCCTTGGTGGAGGCCACGGCGCGCCGGTCCCGGCGGGAGCGGGAGACGGCCATGGCCATGGCCCGGCCCACGGCCTTGAAGACGGCCTCGCACTTGTGGTGGTCCTGCCAGCCGTAGGGCACCTTCACGTGGAGGTTCATCCTCAGGTGGTGGGTGAAGCCCTTGAAGAACTCCACGACCAGGTCGGTGTCCAGCGCCGCGATGGCGGCCCGGCGGAAGCGGACATCGAAGACCAGCACGGGACGCTCGCAGAGGTCCACGGCGGCCAGGGCCAGGGCCTCGTCCATGGGGAAGACGAAGAAGCCGGCCCGGGAGATGCCCTTGCGCGAGCCCAGGGCCCGGTCGAAGGCCTGGCCCAGGACGATGCCGCAGTCCTCCACCGTGTGGTGGGGATCCACGTGGAGGTCCCCGACGGCCTTCAGGTCCAGGTCGAACTCCCCGTGCTTGGCGAAGGCCTCCAGCATGTGGTCGAAGTAGGGGATCCCGGTGGAGATCCGGCTTCGGCCCTTCCCTTCCAGGGTGAGCCGCGCCCGGATGTCGGTCTCCTTCGTCGTGCGGCGGACCTCGGCCTTCCTCTTCGTGCTCATCGAATCCTCCTTCCCATCGCCCGATCGAGGGCGCTCAGGAAACGTCGCATCTGGGCCGGGGTACCCACGGTCACGCGCAGGTGTCCGGCGAGGCCGGGATCCGAGGACCTGTCCCTCAGACGGATGCCCTGGCGGGCCAGGGAGGCGAGGACGGCCCCGGCCCTCCTTCCCAAAGGCATCAGGAGGAAGTTCCCCTCGGAAGCTGGCGCCGGGATCCCCCGCACGCGCAGGGCCTGGCGCAGGCGGGCGCGCTCTTGGCGGATCGAGGCCGCGTGGCGGGCGATGGCGGCACGGTCGCCCAGGGCCGCGGCGGCGGCGGCCAGGGAGGCCGTGGGGATGCGGTACGGCGAGGCGGCACGGTCCAGGACCTCCACGACCTTGGGGTGGGCGGCGATCCAACCCACC